>JAGRLM010000144.1 GCA_020441795.1 Nitratireductor sp. | reverse complement strand
CCGGCTTCTGCCGCAATGGCTGAAGAAGGGACAGGCGAACCGGTAACCGTTATTGTCGATCGCGCGAAGGTGTTCCGCATTTCGCGTCCCGCCGCAACCGTGATCATCGGCAACCCGTCCATCGCGGATGCAACCGTCGAAGACGAGAAGACGCTGGTGCTGACCGGCAGGTCTTTCGGAGTGACCAATCTCATCGTGCTGGATGCCGCTGGCAATCCTATCGTTGACGAGACGCTGGTGGTTCGCGGACATGAAGCCAATACTGTGCGGATCTATCGCCGTTCCGAGCGCGAGACGCTGGCATGTGCGCCGGTTTGCGAGCCGACGCTCACCATCGGCGACAATGTGACAACCTTCGCGTTTGCCTCGGACCAGATCAAGGCGCGTAACGAATTGTCAGACGCGCAGTCGAAGTAAACTCCGGCTCCATGACGACATGATTAGCGGTTCCTTAACGGGACCGCTTTCTTTTTTAGGGTTCGCAAAAACTGTGGGTTAATCTCCTTGTGCTACTTGTTGGGGCAAGCAGGGAATATCTCAAACAGGTGGATAACATGCACAGCCCCGTCGAACCCAAATCGCAACTCTTCCGAAATTTCATCAAGGCCCCCAGGATTGTTCGACGCTTTCGCCAGGACAAGGAGGGGACAACCGCGATCGAATTCGCGATGCTGGCCTTTCCGTTCTTCCTCCTGCTTTTCGGAATTATCGAATGTTCGCTGCTGTTCTTCGCTGGCCAGATGATGGAAAGCGCGGTTGACGATGTGGGTCGCAAGGTTCGCACCGGACAGCTGAACAACACCATGACCGAGCAGCAGTTCAAGGATGAAATCTGTGCGGCAACGGCTCTCCTGTTCAAGTGCAACAAGATCTCGGTTGACTTGAAGGTTGCGGCCAAATTCGACGATCTGGACGAACCACCGCTTCCCGACAATGGCGTTGTCGATCACTCGGCCTATACCTTCGAGGCGCCATGCCCGGAAGAAATTGCGATGATCACCGTCAGCTATGAATGGCCGGTATTCACCAACTATGTCGCGCAGCATGTTTCGAACCTGAACAGCGGAAACGCGCTTATCAATGCCATTGCCGTGTTCCGGACAGAACCCTATCCGGCTGCCAGCGGCGGCGCGTCGTGCAGCTGATCACCATGACATATCCATACAAAGCCACCCAATCTGCTTCAGAGGAAAACAAGATGGCCAAGGGACGTTTTTTCAAGGATACGCTGGCGCGCTTCCTGCTTTTGGGAGACAGGTTCCGCGAGGAAGCACGCGGCGTTGCGGCGGTTGAATTTGCCTTCATCGCGCCGATCATGATCCTGCTTTTCGTCGGCACTATCGAGCTGTCGGCAGGTGTTGCGACGAACCGCAAATTGTCGCGCCTTTCCAGTACCATCGGCGACCTGATTACACAGAGCCAGACGCTGACGCAGAACGACATCAACAACATCATGGATGTGTCGAGCAAGATCATGTATCCCTACAAGGATCCGGTCACGATCGTTGTCACCGGCATCGAGATCAACTCATCCGGCCAGGCCAAGGTAAAATGGAGCCAGTCCGAACCAACGGGTTCAGCCAAGGCGACAGGTTCCAATTACACCGTGCCGACCAAGATCAAGAAGGCGAACACCTTCCTTGTGGCAGCGGAAGTTTCCACCAGCTACACGCCGTCCTTCGGCTGGGCTCATTATGAAGCCAACAAGGGGGTCTATTTCTCCCGCACGCCGATTGCCATGAAGGAACAATTGTTCCTGCGGCCACGCATCGGCGGAAGCGTCGAGCGTCAGTAGCTGCACTCGATTTTCGTGGCGCCGACTTCAAACCGGCATGATCTAGCAAAGGCCCTGCGGGGCCTTTGTTCATTTTGATGGTGCAGCGGACTGCTCGTCCTGCGGCAGAAGTCTTTCAAGGGCTGTGAACTGGCTTGGGCGCGCTGCAACAAAGCCACCGCCATAAACGGGTTCGATCGAATCATAGGCAACCGGATCGGTCTTGAACATGGCAGGCAACAAGGTTCGAAGTGCTGTCTTTGCCTCAGCGTCCAGATTGCTGCGAACGGCGTGAACCCGATAGGGGATGGGCGTCGATTGCCATATGACGCGGAATTTGGAAATGTCGCCGCCCGTCGCTACAAGTTGCTGCAGACTGCCACGGCTATAGCCCTCGCTCGGGTCCCCTGACAGGGTGCTCCAGCCGATCATGGCTGAGATCTCGCCATCGCGCAGCGCGCTCAGCAGTTGTGTGCCATCGTCAAACAGGACAAGCCGGTTGGGTGCCTGCTTCAAATCCAGTCCGGCTTCGGCCAGTTCCAGCAGCGACAGGTCAAGCCCCCCTGCTCCCCCTGCCCGAACAGCGCCGACCCCTGCACCCTGCAATCCCTGGGGGCCGGACGGACCGTCTGCTGATGCCACCAGGATCATTCGATAGGAATCGGTGCCATCACCGGAACTGGCGGCAACCAGGGGTTCAAAACAATCGCAGGATTTCTTGACTGCTGCAAAGGCCAGCGGCGACAATACTGCATATTCGATCCGTGACCGTGTTGCGGCATCAATGAGTGCGGGATAATCGCGGGTCGCAAATATCTCGACCGGCATCGAAAGCCCTTCTTCCAGGGCAAGGCGAAAAGGCTCTGCGCGGGCTGCGGCACCGGCAAGGTCGGAGCCGCCGGCAATGCCAACGCGGAATGCTCCAAGTTCGGTTCGCCAGTCTTCCGCACATGCGCCATTGATAGAGGCGGCCCAGAACAGGATGATTGCGGCAAACAGGCTTGTGCTCTTGTGCATGTTTCAATCTTTTCCGGCTTTGCGCGTTTCGTGGCGAATCAGGGCGGCACCCTGTTCCAGCCATCGCAGAAACGCCTTCGAATGCCAAACAGTCAAAGACGGGAAAAACCCAGCAAAACAATGGCAGATACGGGCTTATCTGCTAGTCTGCGGATTGCTGCGGAGCAATCAAACGATATCCCGCATGGTTTTGGCCGTGGGTCTGGTATCCCGCGAGATTTGAAGCGCTCAGGAAAAAATGGATGATGGTATGGCTCGAGCCTTTATTTTCGTGATGGATTCGTTCGGCATTGGCGGGGCGCCGGATGCGGCGAAATTTGGTGACGAAGGCTCCAACACATTGGGGCATATCGCGCGAGCCTGCGCTGCGGGTGCCTGCGATGACGATGAGCGCCATGGCACGCTGAAGCTGGCCAATCTTGAAAAACTCGGTCTCGGCCTGGCTGCAAAGGCTGCATCAGGCGAATTGCCGGCGGGGTTTTCGCCGAATATCGAGGTCGAAGGCGTATATGCCAATGCAAGCGAAGTCTCGACGGGAAAGGATACGCCCTCAGGTCATTGGGAAATTGCCGGTGTACCCGTACTTTTCGACTGGGGATATTTTCCCGATACGCAGCCGAGCTTTCCTGCAGCGCTGACTGCAGCAATCATCCGCGAGGCGAATCTGCCGGGAATTCTGGGCGACAAGCATGCTTCGGGTACTCAAATCATTGCCGAACTGGGCGAAGAGCATATCCGCAGCGGCAAACCCATCTGCTACACATCGGCCGATTCGGTGTATCAGATTGCCGCGCATGAAACGCATTTCGGCCTTGATCGGCTTTATGCGCTTTGTGAGACAGTGCGTCGGCTGATCGAGCCATACAATATCGGCAGGGTGATCGCCCGGCCGTTCATCGGTGAGACGGCAGAAAGCTTCGAGCGGACCGGCAACCGCAAGGATTATGCGGTGCTGCCGCCCGAACCGACATTGCTGGATCGCGCCAAGGCTGACAGTCGTGACGTGATCGCCATCGGCAAGGTCGACGACATCTATGCGCATAGCGGCCCGACAGAAGTCATCAAGGCCAATGGCAATGCCGCCCTTGGTGATGCCACGCTGACAGCGATGGCCAAGCTGCCCGAAGGCGGTTTGCTGTTCACCAATTTTGTCGATTTCGACCAGCTTTACGGGCATCGGCGTGATGTCACTGGCTATGCCGCCGCATTGGAGCGGTTTGATGCCAGGCTGCCTGCGTTTTTTTCACGGTGCCGCACAGGCGATTTGGTGGTAATCACCGCAGACCACGGCAATGACCCGACATGGCGGGGCAATGACCATACGCGTGAGCAGGTTCCGGTTCTGGTTTGGGGCCCCGGCATCAAACCGCGATATGCGGGCAGCAGGAAAACTTTCGCAGATATCGGGGAAACGGTGGCAGAGCATCTCGGGCTTGCTGCCGGAAAACACGGAAAGTCATTCCTGAAGGCTTGATGATGATCTTGAAGGCGGAAATACATTGCCACATTGAAGGCGCGGCATCGCCGGAACTGGTTGCCCGGCAGGGTGGCAAATATGGCGTTGACATCACCCCTGCCATTCGTGACGGGGCCTATGTCTGGCACGATTTCACCAGTTTTCTGGCAGCCTATGATCTGGCTGCAAGCCTGTTTCGCAGCCGTGAGGATTATGCCCTGCTTGCAGAAACCTATCTGACATCCCTTGCCGGCGAGGGAGCAATCTATTCGGAATTCTTCATCTCGACAGATCATGCACTCAGTGCAGGCCTTGACCCGGCAGCCTATGTCGAGGGCCTTGGCGAGGGCATTGAACGGGCCAGGGCCAATACAGGCATTGAAGGGCGGATGATTGCGACCGGCCTGCGGCATATGGGGCCTGAAGCAGTGATGCGGGCGGCGCGCTGGATTGTTGATCATCCGCATCCGCTGGTAACGGGTTTTGGCATGGCGGGTGACGAGCGGATGCACCACCCGCGCGACTTTGCCGGCGCCTTTGATCTGGCACGCGATTCAGGGCTTGGCATCACGGTTCATGCAGGCGAGCTGGAGGGTCCGCAAAGCGTGCGGGACGCGCTTGATTACCTCAAGCCGTCGCGGATCGGCCACGGGGTCAGGTCCATCGAGGACATGGGTCTTGTCGAGCGGATTGCCGCACAAGGCGTCGTGCTGGAAATCTGTCCTGCCTCCAATATTGCACTGAAGGTCTTTCCGGATTTCGCCTCGCATCCGTTCCGTCGGCTCGAGGAAGCAGGGTGCAAGGTCACGCTGAGTTCCGACGACCCGCCGCATTTCCATACCTCGATCAAACGCGAATATGAAATTGCCGCAGTCGAATTCGGCTATGGTGAGGGCGAATTGCTGCAATTCACCCGCAATGCCGTCGAGGCTGCGTTCATAGATGGGGATAGCAAGGCACGACTGCTTGAGAAACTGGGCGCGGGCCGACTAAGCTGACCCTGAAACATTTACCCGGAAGGTAGCCATGAAGAACGTCCAGGTCGTCGATCATCCACTGGTCAAGCACAAGCTCACGATCATGCGGGACAAGCAGACATCGACTGCCAGTTTCCGCCGCCTGTTGCGCGAGATTTCGCTGCTGCTTTGCTATGAGGTGACGCGCGATCTTGATCTCACGACAACAGAAATCGAAACGCCGCTGACGAAAATGGATGCGCCGATCCTCGAGGGCAAGAAGCTGGTCTTTGCCTCGGTGCTACGGGCAGGAAACGGATTGCTGGAAGGCATGCTTGATCTGGTGCCGGCAGCGCGCGTTGCGCATATCGGCCTTTATCGTGACCATGAGACGCTGGAAGCAGTGGAATATTACTTCAAGGCGCCGACCGATATTGGTGATCGTCTGGTCATCGTGGTCGATCCGATGCTCGCTACTGCCAATTCGGCCATTGCTGCTGTTGACCGGTTGAAGCGGCGTGGTGCCACCAATCTGCGCTTTCTGTGCCTGCTGGCGGCTCCGGAGGGCATCGAGCGCTTTACCGCCGCGCATCCTGACGTCCCGGTATTCACCGCAGCGATCGACAGCCATCTCAACGAGAAGGGCTATATCGTGCCGGGACTGGGCGATGCTGGCGACCGGATGTACGGAACCAAATAGGCTCCAGGGTCGCGGCCCAAAGCAAGGTTTTGTTAACGCTGGGCACAATTCGCGTTGCAGAAATGTGCGCCGTCAACGCCACATTGAGGTGAACATGGCATGCTGCATCCGTCAATCCGGGTGAAGCACAAGGTGATGCCATGTGGCGATATATCTTTATGGCGGTTTCCGTTGCCGGTGCAGCAACGCAGTATCCGCTCCTCTTCCAGCAAAAGGCCGATGAGATTACCGCATCGCGCCAGGAGCAAAGACTGGAACAGCAGCAAATGGCGTTGCGCCAGAGCAGCGACGAGGGCGAAGATACGAAGCGCAATCCGCTTGCGGGACGCGTTGCCGAAATCAACCGCGACAGAAGCGGGCATTATGTCGCCCGCGTGAAAATGAATGGCCGCAGCACCGAGGTGCTGGTTGATACGGGCGCAACGCTGGTGGCAATCAATGAATCGACGGCGCGCCGACTGGGCATCCGCCTGACACCAGCTGATTTCAAGTATACGGTGCGCACCGCAAATGGCACAACGAAAGCCGCCGCCGCGATGATTGACGAAATCCAGATTGGCCGGGTCATCGTCAAGAATGTCGAGGCGAGTGTGTCAAAAGACGGTTCGCTCAACGTGGTTCTGCTCGGAATGAGCTTTCTCAACAAGCTGAAGAAATTCGAGATCGAGTCTGACAAGCTGATCCTGCGCCAGTAAGCGTCGCCACGCTCAGGACACCCTCTCAAGCACAGCCGCCGGCCTGTCGCCACCGGGTCGCACCGAATGCAATATGCGCTGCCTTGCCCGCTCGGCACTCGCCTCGTCGCGCGCAAGGATGCGGCATAGCGGAGCAGTGCCGTCCCAGTCACGCCGCGCCAGTCCGATCAATCCGACAGCATGATCGACCGGGTCTTGCGGGCGCGTTCTGCCACCACCCAGTTCAATGACGGCAAGGCCGATCTGGCGCGTGTCGAATGCCAGACGACCCTTGCAGCTTTCCACCTGTTCACCACTTGCCATGACGTCAATTTCAACAGGCGGACGGACCAGATACTTCTGCGGGGCTTCAACGAGATCGGCAGGCCCTCCCAAGGCCGAGACCATCTTGCCAAAACGCTCGGCCGCTGCTCCCGAAGCAAAGGCGTGCTGCATCCTTTGCGCGCCGTCTGCCTCATCCCGGGCAATGCCGGCTGCGACCAGCATCTGCGCACCCAGGGCGACGGTCACCTCGGACAATGTCTCGTCGACATGCTTGCGGGTCAGGAAATCGATCGCGTTCTGCATCTCGACTGCGTTGCCCGCGGCAGATGCGAGCGGATGGTCCATGTCGGTGAGGAGTGCGGTGGTTTTCAGTCCGGCGCCCTTGGCAACCGCCACCAGGCTTTCGGCCAGTTCGCGAGCCTTTTCCAGCGAATCCATGAAGGCACCCGAGCCGACCTTGACGTCGAGGACCAACCCCTTGAGGCCAGCGGCGAGTTTCTTCGACAGGATGGAGGCGGTGATCAACGGGACACTTTCAACGGTTCCCGTTACATCGCGGATGCCGTAGATGCGCTTGTCGGCTGGTGCAAGATTGCCGGTCTGGCCGATGATAGCGCATCCGACCGTACTGACCACGGATCTGAATAGGGCATTGTCCGGGGCGGTGGTGTAGCCGGGAATGGAATCGAACTTGTCGAGCGTTCCGCCCGTATGGCCGAGTCCCCTGCCGGAAATCATCGGGACAAAGGCACCACAGGCGGCAACGGCCGGAGCCAGCATCAGCGAAACATTGTCGCCAACACCACCGGTTGAATGTTTGTCAACAACTGCATCCCCCAGCGCGTCCCAATCCAGAACATCGCCGGAATCGCGCATCGCCAGCGTAAGCGCCACAGCCTCGTCGCGGTTCATGCCGTTGAGAAAGACTGCCATTGCGAGAGCCGCGATCTGGCCTTCACTGACCTTGCCAGAGGAAACACCGGCAATGAATTCGGCAATTTCGCCCGCGGCAAGTGCTGCGCCGTCGCGCTTCTTGATGATGATTTCCTGGGGAAGCATTGTCTCTTTCCTCAGACGCCGAACGGCGTCCAGATTGTCTTGATGCGAACGGCGTGAAACAGGAACTCCCGGCCCTGGCCCTGAACCGGGTCAAACCAGTCACGCGAAAGCCCGTTATTCACCCATGTCGCCTTCAGATTGCCAGCCGATTCGCGCTCGACGATTGCACTGCCTTCCCTTGAGCCGAAATACCAGTGGCAGGCGATATCGTCGTGCTTCGCCATGACGGCTGCCAGCGGGTCGCGCTCACCGGTGATGATATTGACCACGCCGCCCGGCACATCGGACGTGTCTAGCAGCTGATAGAAATCACCCGCCACCAGCGGCGCTGACTGCGCCGGCGTGACGATGACGCGGTTTCCCATGGCAATTGCAGGCAGGACCAGCGAGACGAAGGAAAGCAGCGGCGCTTCATCGGGGCAGGATATGGCAAGCGTTTCCCATGCTTCGTTGAGCGCAAGCGAGAGCATGTTGGTGGCTGGCGCGCGAACCGCGCCATCATGCTTGTCGGCCCATGCCGCATAGTGGATGATGCGGTTGACGGAAACGGCCACTTCCCGGGCCGCCTGCTTGGCACCTGACCCCGTCAGGCTGGCGATGCGTTCGGCAAAGTCGCGGCTGCGCGCTTCAAGATTTTCCGCCAGGAAATAAAGCACCTGCGCTCTTGCATGGCCGGTCATCGATGACCAGCCGGACGCGGCATTCGCTGCTTCCACGGCATTGCGGATATCCTTGCGATTGCCGTAACCCGCTTCTGAAACGAGCCTGCCCTTCGCGTCGAATACGGGATAGGAATAGCCGGAATCGGGGCGAGCCTGCTTGCCGCCAACATAGTTCTTCATCGTGCGGTCAAGTGCTGCTCCACTGCCCTGTCCGGCTGGAAGCGGTTCCGGCATTGGCGGTGCGGCGGGAAGCAGCTTTGCCTTTTTCTGCCAGTGAGGCTTGAGATATTCCACCATGCCTTCACGCCCGCCCTCGCGACCGAAACCGGATTCGCGATAGCCGCCAAAACCGGCGGCAGCGTCAAACTGGTTGGTGGAATTGATCCAGACCACGCCAGCCTTCAATCCGCGTGCTGCATTAAAGGCGATATCGAGGCTCTGGCTCCAGACAGAAGCGGCAAGGCCATAGCGCGAATTGTTGGCCAGTTGCAGCGCCTCACCTGGCGTGCGGAATGTCATGGAAGCGAGCACGGGGCCGAAGACCTCTTCCTGCGCAACGCGCGAGGATGGCTCCACATCCATCAACAGGGTTGGCGGATAGAAACAGCCATTGCTGCCCTTGAGGCGCGCTGCCCAGCTTGGCTGCCAAAGGGTGGCACCTGTGGCAACAGCCTCGGCGACGCGTTCCTCGATATTGCGCAACTGCACCGGATCCGCGACAGCACCGATATCAACCGACTTGTCAAGCGGATCGCCCAATCGCAGGGTTTCCATGCGAGCCTTGAGACGGTCATGGAATTTTGTGGCAATACCTTCCTGGACCAGGGCACGCGAACCCGCGCAACAGACCTCACCCTGATTGAACCAGATCGCGTCGACCACGCCTTCGATCGCTGCATCGATATCGGCTTCGGCAAACACGATGAAGGGCGACTTGCCGCCCAGTTCGAGCGACAATTTCTTGCCCGAACCGGCGGTCGCCTTGCGGATGATGCGCCCGACCTCGGTCGAGCCGGTAAAGGCAATCTTGTCGAAGCCGTCATGGGCGACAATTGCAGCACCGGTTTCGCCGGCACCATTGACGATGTTGAGCACACCCTTTGGAAGGCCGGCCTCACGGGCAAGCTCGGCAAAGGCCATGGCCGTCAGCGGCGTGTACTCCGCCGGTTTGAGAACAACGGTGCAACCGGCTGCGAGAGCCGGTGCGACTTTCCATGCGAGCATGAGCAAGGGGAAATTCCACGGAATGATCTGGCCGCAGACACCTGCCGCCACCTGTCCCGGGAATTCGTCCTCCAGCAGTTCAGCCCATCCGGCATGATGGTAGAAATGGCGGGCGACCAGCGGGATGTCGATGTCGCGGCTTTCGCGGATCGGCTTGCCGTTGTCCATGCTTTCGAGGACCGCGAGAAGGCGCGCATGTTTCTGCACCTGGCGGGCCAGTGCATAAAGATGACGGGCGCGGCCCGTACCGCCAAGCCTGCCCCAGGGCGCCAACGCGCGCCTAGCCGCACTGGCAGCGGCATTGACTTCGTCAGCCGTTGCAGCAGCCACTTCGGCGAGCTTTTCGCCATTGGCGGGATTTGCCGTTGGGAAATGCCTGGACCCTTCAACAAAGCTGCCGTCGATGAAATGGCCGAACCGGCGGGAATGGCTTTCCAGCCAGGCAATCGCCGGTTTGTCATCTTCCGGTGCGGGTCCATATTCCATGGTGTCGAGGATGGTGCGGATGTTGTTCATTGGCTTGTCCTCATACCATGGAATGGCGGTTTGCCGACGAATAGCGACCGGTCACATGGTGCTCGATCTGGCGCTCTATATCGCCCAGAAGCGCGCTTGCGCCGATGCGGAACAGATCAGGCTCCAGCCAGTCGCGGCCCAGTTCCTCCTTCATCAGGATCATCCAGGCAATGGCATCCTTGGCTGCCCGGATGCCGCCGGCGGGCTTGAAGCCGACCTTGTATCCAGTAATGGCCTGGTAGTCGCGGATGGCACGGGTCATGACGAGGCTGACGGGAAGCGTGGCATTGACGCCCTCCATGCCGGTCGAGGTCTTGATGAAATCGGAGCCGGCCATCATAGCGACCATCGAAGCCCGATAGACATTGGTCAGCGTCTTCAGGTCACCCGTCGCAAGGATGGCCTTCATGTGGGCATTGCCACAAGCCTGGCGCATCTGCCGCACTTCCTCGTAAAGGGCTGGCCAGTTGCCCGTCAGCACATGGGCGCGGGTGATGACGATGTCGATCTCGTCGGCACCTTCACCCACGGCATAGCGGATTTCGGAAAGTCTGTCCTTCATCGGCGTGAGACCGGCGGGAAAGCCGGTGGCGACGGATGCGACAGGAATGCCGCTTCCCTGCAATGCGCCAGCGGCTGAACCGACCATTGTGGGATAAACGCATACCGCGCCGGTGCGAATTTCACCAGGCTGCAGTCCCAATGCGGAAACAAGATCGTGGCGCAGCGGATTGCACGCCTTGGCACAAAGCCTTGCCACACGGCCCGGTGTGTCGTCACCGGCAAGGGTCGTCAGGTCAATGGCACCAATGGTCTTTACCAGCCACGCGGCCTGCCAATCCTTCTTGACGGTTCGCCGGGTTGTCAGTGTGGCAGCGCGACGTTGCGCGGCCGAAAGATTGACCTCGACTGCCTCGAAGAACTCGGGCAGCAGATCCATGCCGTCATTGCGCGCATGGGGATGGTGAACCGCAACGAGCTCGCTTCCGGAACCGGCCATGCCCTCGCCATCGGCCGGGATCGTTGCCGAGCCCGCTTTTGCCGATTGGCCCGTCTTCCTGTTTCCTGCTCCCGTCAATTCCGCTCTCCCAATGCCGCCACCAGCAGACGGGAAAGAACCTCGCCGCCCCTTGGTGCCATTTCCTTGGTCTCGCCATGCGAGAGTTCCGCTCCTGTCATTCCGGCGCCGAAATTGGTTATCACCGAAAAGGCCGCCAGTCCAAGGCCCAGAAAGCGGCCGAGGATCACTTCCGGAACGGTAGACATTCCCACGGCATCCGCACCAAGGATGCGCGCTGCCCGGATCTCTGCCGGTGTCTCGAAACTCGGGCCGGAAAACCACATGTAAACGCCCTCGGCGAGCGCGATGCCATGGCGCTCTGCGCAAGCCCGGAAGCCGGCTGCCATTTCAGCGTCATAGGCTGCGGTCATGCCGACGAACCGCGCGTCACTTTCCTCGCCGATCAGCGGGTTCATGCCTGACCAGTTGATGTGATCGGTGATCATCATGACCGATCCTGGCGGCAGGTCCTGGCGCAACGAGCCGGCTGCGTTTGTCAGGATCAGTCGCCTGACGCCGACGGCCTTCAACACTTCCAGCGGCAAGCGCATGGCATCGGCCTTGCCGTGCTCGTAATAGTGAACACGGCCCGAAAGGGCTATGACCGGGGTTCCAGCGATGGTTCCTGCAACGAGTTCCCCGGCATGGCCGGAGACACCGCCTTGCGGGAAGCCTTCCAGGTCGCGATAGGGAACATGCACCGGCGCATCGATCTGGCTGACCAGTCCGCCAAGGCCCGAACCCAGGACCAGTGCTGTCTCGGGCATCAGGCCATCAAGGCGCCTGACCAGTTCGGAGGTTGCGCGTTTCATTTCTCATCTTCCATTGCAAACGCCTTTGGCAGCAATTCTCCCAGCGTCACCGTCTCCATGACGCCATCCATGTTGCAAAGATGAACCAGCGTTGCGGGCTTGCCGAATTCGGCGAGGCGTTGGCGGCATCCGCCACAAGGGGTAATGGCCGGGTGTTTGCTGGCGACAACGGCAATCTCGGCAATCACCCCACCACCATCCATGATCATATGGGAAATTGCGGTTGTCTCCGCGCACCAGCCCTCCGGATAGGACGCGTTCTCGATGTTGCAGCCGGTATAAGTGCGCCCATCCTCGGTCAGGATCGCGGCACCGACCGGAAAGCCGGAATAGGGTGAATGGGTTTTTGCCATGGCGGTAATGGCAAGGCGGTGGAGGTCAGCGGCCATGTTTACTCCGGTACTTTGGGATAGCCAGCGTCTGCCAACAATTTGCGCAGCGCCTGGGGGAAGGTGAGCTTTCGGACCTTGTCCTGGGGACAGTCGTTCTCCATCGCCGGATCGGCGCATTCGCTCAATTCCCAATCGGCATTGGGATCAAAGGTCGAATCGGCATAATCGAGCGGATCGGGTTCACCGAGCAGCAGCAGGGTTGCGGCATAGGCTGCCAGCCAGGAATTGCGGTCCCCGCCGGTATCCGTCCCCGCATCAGGTATGGTTCCCATTTCGTCAAGATAGGCACGATGGATGGATGCAAAGGCGGGATCGGCAGACAGGTTGACCACTTCGCCATTGCGGATGCCCCATATCTGGCGCGGAGCATGTGAGCCGGCATAGGATGTGAAATAATACAGGAAAGCGTTGTCATAGGTGACGACTTCGGAAACGCCGTCATAGTCAACATCCTGCGGGGCAATGCCGTCGGGATCGCCGTCAAAATCGCCCAGTTGCAGTTGCTTCCAGCCATTCGCGGATTTGGTGAAGACGGAAGCCTCGGCGCAACAATGGGCACCGCCGGTATAGCGTGAGACGAAGACTTCCAATTCATCATTGGAATTGTCCATCTCGACAAATTTCGCTTCCGGCAGACCATATTCCGAGAAGATGTCGGTATATTCGGCATTGGCGACGATTGTACCGTTTTCGCTCAAGGTGAATTTTGCGACATAGCCGTCATTGTCGTTGCCGGAGACAGAAACTGCAGCCCTTACCGCGTTCCTGCCGATATCATAGGTCAGGCCGTCCATCTTCGTTTCCTGCGCCATCGCGCAAGACGGTATGGCAATCATTGCCATTGCGAACCACGGAACCACTGCTTTCATCATGGTCTTGTTTCCAGTTGGAGAACGCCATCGGCGTCCATTGCGAAAAACGGATTATGCGCGACTTCCCACAAATGGCCATCGGGATCGGCAAAATAGCCTGAATATCCTCCCCAGAACACCTTTTGCGGCCGTTTCAGTGCTGTGCCACCTGCTGAAATGGCACTTGCGAACATGGCATCCGTCGCGGCTTCGTCCGGCAGGTTCATGGCAAGCGATTGCGCGGCAAAGCCGGTTGGAACGTCTTCCAGATGCGCGTCGCTGGCGAGGTCAGAGCGGCCAAAAAGACCGAGGACGATATTGGCCCCGGCAAGGAACTTGACGCTGTCCTGGCTCGCAGTCGTGTCACGAAAGCCGAGTGCGGAATAAAAGGCCAGCGACACGTCCAGATCCCGCACGCCAAGCGTTACCAGCGAGATCGCGGGTATTGGCGGTGGGTTTTGCATGCGGCGTGTTCCTCGCTGACGGTGTGCCCAAGCAGTTTGCCGATATTGCCGGACTAGACAAGTGCCGTTTGTCGGCATTGGTGAAATCTTTTTACCGTTTGATCAAAAAACCGCTCAGGGCAGTGTTTGGGCAAGCTCGCGCATCGGGGTTTTCTGCAATTCCGTCAAATGCTGAATTGCGTTATGGATTGGCAAAAGCATGATGAAAGGACTGCGCGATGACACCCTTTGCCTTCAACACG
>JAGRLM010000143.1 GCA_020441795.1 Nitratireductor sp. | reverse complement strand
GCTTGCGCGTCCTCGCTGCGCTGCGATCGCGCGGGCGGGCGGGATTTTCCTCGGAAAAAAGCTCAAGCAACATATCAGGCATGATCGACCACCCCCCGCATGCTCGTTGTCAGCTTGCGCGTCCTCGCTGCGCTGCGGGCGCGCGGTCGGGCGGGAATTTCTTCGCCGAAAAATTCGTTCAAGAGGTCAGGCATGGCAATCTGCTTGTCTGGCATACGGGCTTGGAAACAATCTCTGAATGCGTTTAGCCAAGGGCGGGAGCAATGTCGATTGCGCGGACAAAAAAAACCGGCTCCGGACAGCGTCCGGAACCGGCAGGCGTAAAATATGCAGCGGATCAGTAGGTCGGCAGCAATACCTTGTCGATGACGTGGATGACGCCATTGGATGTATGGATGTCGGCACTGATTACCTTGGCGAAGTCCACCCTGACCGTTCCATGGAACTTGGCGATGTTGATGGTCTTGTCGCCGCCGGTTTTCAGCGTATTGACGCTGGAAAAGCCCTGGCGAATATCGCTGGAACGAATTTCACCCGCTACCACGTGGTATTTGAGAATATCGGCGAGCTTGCCGCGGTTCTCGGGCTTGAGCAGGTTTTCGACCGTGCCCTTGGGCAGTTTGGCAAAGGCAGCGTCGGTGGGTGCGAATACGGTCAGCTTCGTGTGGCCGGACAAGGCAGGCACAAGGCCTGCAGCCGTTGCCGCAGCCAGCAGCGTGTTGAACTGGCCGGCAGATTGCGCGGTCTGGACGATGTTTGCCGCGCTGGCAACGCTCGCGGACAGGGCGACGGCTGCAGCGGCAGCAATGAGTTTCTTGAACATGCGTACTCCTCAGTTTCCTTTTGTGGAAACCACCCTGTTTGGATGGTCGAGCGGGTTACGACCACGGGACTGGTGCAGTTCAGGAAAACGCCTTCACGAAATGACACGTTTTCGTGACGACGCTGCAGGCTATTGCGAAATACGGGTCACAGTGCCTTGTGCGAGCCGTCGCAGAAAGGTGCGTTGGAGCTCTGCTTGCAGGCGCAGAACCATTTGGTGCCGCTCTCGTCCGCCTGCCATTTGACCGGTGAAAACTCACTGCCCTTGTGCGAGCCGTCACAAAATGGCTGGTTCTTCGACTGGCCACATGAGCACCAGAAATAGGCCTTGCCCGCTTCGACTTCGATCGGCATTGGCTGCGTTGCTGCTATGGCGCCTTTGGTCATGGTTCACCCCTTTGGTTGTAATGAGCCATATCTAGCACGCGCGGCGTCAGCTTCAATGCTGGCAATTGGTGAACACAGCGTCGCAGCAGATCACCAGCCACCGCCGCCACCACCACCACCGCCGCCACCGGAAAAGCCACCTCCCGACGAACCTGACGAACTTTGAGGCTGCGGCATGGCTGCAGCCATGGCAGCCGAAACCGCAGCCACGGAGGCGGCAGTTGCCGTGCCGATGGAATTCGAATCCCATGAATTGCCGCGATACCAGGCCGGATGATAATCATGTTCCCGTCCGGGCGCGACGCGCGACAAATGGGCCGCCCAGGCCTTTGACCACGGCTCCTCGACACCCAGGCCAGCCGCGTATGGCAGATAGCGCTCATAGAGCTCCTCCGACATCTGCGGCGCGTCCCGCAGGTTCAGGCGGTTGGTTTCAGCGGTTTCCAGATAAAGCTTGAAACCCTTGATGCGCGAAAGAACCCTTGCACCGTCAATGGTGGGAGCGCCTAGCAGGAACAGCATCAACGCTGCCATGCAGATGCCGACAATGATCAGAATCGCTGCAACCTGCCAGGCAATCATCGAGAAATAAGTGAGTGTAAAATAAGCGATGGCGGCAATCGCAGCAGCGCCAACGGCAATGAGCGCAGCGCCGCCAATGCGAGCGAGACCGGACCTGCCGGCATATTCATACAGCCCGCCTCCGCCGACCATTGCAGCACAGCCGAGAATTGTTGCGAAAATGGCTGGCAGGACCATGGAAAGCGCGTCTTCAGATGGATTTTGCAGGATCAGTCCGCCGATCGTTGCAATCAGGCCAACGATGATACCGGGAATGAACCAGCCGATATTGTTGCGGTAGAACTTGCCTGCATATTCGCGGGTGATGGCCGAATGCAGCATGCTGGTGGCAGACAGCAAGGTCTTGCCTGTAGACTTGTTCAATGGCAGTTCCTGGCGCGAACCGAGAAGGCCCGCAAAAAGCGCGCTTTCCCCTGCGGGCAGTTTGATCGCGGCAACATTGCCTGCATTGACGCCACGACGGAACGTGATCTTTTTTCTTTCATCCTGATCTATGAGCAGCAATTTCTTGACCCCAAGGGCCAAAAGCGCCGCGATGAATGCCAGGTCCGATCCGCGCCCGGCGCGGCGGAAGGTATTGAAATGCACATAGGACATTGCTGCAGGCGAGAGGTTTTCGGGTGGATGAAACAGCGGAATGACGGTTTCCATCACCGGATCACGACCGACACGGAACCAGGCCACCAGATAATAAAGCGGAACGAACAGCCAGCCGGCATAGATCAGGAAAAGACCCTTGTTTGACCAGAGGAAAGACAGCCAGCCTTCAGCCTGCGACTGGACAGTTACAACGCCCTTGGTAAAGCCGACTGCTATAGTCATTCCCTCATACGAATTGAGCGCCCGTGTCAGCTTGAAGGTCGGCGTGGCTGTCCCCTCGCCAGAGGCTTCATAGTTGCTGGCGCTTGCGCCATATGCACCCGTATAGGCCTTGATCTGCGTCGCAACGGCTCCATCGGGAAGCTTGATGCGCGCCTCGGCATTGAGGATGGGAAAGGTCCAGAACTCCCCTGTGACATTCCAGTACAACTCGTCATAGGTGTCGAAATGGCGGAGTTGGCCTGTCGTGCGATAGCGTATGGTGTAAGTGTGCGCCCCATGTTGAACAAAGGTGTTGGGGTCTCCGATATAAATGCGGAAAAACCTGCCCTGCCATTCGGTATGATAGGCGGATGGCTCGCCATCAAACAAGACATCCAGCAGCTCGAAGCCCTTTTGGTCCTTGAAACCGCGATCATCGGTCGATGAAAGCGGAATGTCGCGATAGATCCCGCGCCGGATATCAATGCCTTGGGCATTGACTGCAATGATTTCAGTCACTTCGATGGAGGCATCGGTATTGACCGTGATTTCGGCGTTGAAGGAACGGATTTCCTCGCGTGCATTTGCAACAAGCGGAGACAATGCCAGCAAGAAAATGGCGAGGGCGGCAAACAGCCTGTTCATGGCACGCTCCTACTGGAACGAGACTTTTGGAACGGCCCTGTCTGCCTTGTCCTCGATCTCGAAGAACTCGGCCTTGTCAAAGCCGAAACGGCTGGCAATCAGGTTGGACGGGAAGGATTCAACGGCAATGTTGAGATTGCGGGCTGCACCATTGTAGTAGCGGCGCGCCAGTGAAATCTCGTTTTCGGTCTCTTCCAGCGCATTCTGGAATTCAACGAAATTCTGGCTGGCCTTGAGATCGGGGTAGTTTTCGGCAACCGCCATCAGGCGGCCCAGCGCTCCAGACAACGCGCCTTCGATTGCACCGCGCTCGCCAGGTGTGGCTCCTGACGCGTTTACTGACTGGGTGCGCAATCTGGTGACTTCCTCCAACACGCCCTTTTCGTGGGACATGTAGCCCTTGACCGATTCCAGCAGGTTGGGAATGAGGTCGGCGCGGCGCTTCAACTGGACGTCAATACCGCTCCACCCCTCGCCTACCATCTGGCGGTTCTTGACCAGGGAATTGTACAGGGATACGCCATACAATGCGATTGCGGCAATGATGGCAAGCACGATCAGGCCGGTCATGAACGGGTCTCCATTTTAAGCCCCCGTGCACAATCTATCCGAACCCATGGCACTGTGACAATCGGAAAGAAAAACGCGCCGGAAACCATGTTCCCGGCGCGATCAGTTCTGGTTGCGCTATCCTATTTGAAAATCTGCCAAATGCCCTTGCGAACGAGGCAGGGAAGCGCGATTTCAAATGCGGAGGGCGACATGTAGCGGGATTTGGGGAAATACTCGCCCATGTCCCGTTCTTCGTCTCCGGGTCGTCCTATCGCCTGGATGGCGTGCGGAAAGTCGGTCGTACCCAGCATGTGGCGCAGTTGGAAGACCGTGACATCCGCATCGCCCGAGCCATCGCCATCGTCAGCCATCGGCAACCAGGCGACACCGCATTCCAGGCGCGCATTCTTGGGACGATCCTCTGCGCGCGACAACACAATCGTATAGATGCCGTCCTTGTTGACCGGTATCTGCTCATCATGGACACAACCGTTCACCCTGGTATTGGCAAAACCCTGGTTGGAGCAGAATGACCAGTAACGCAGGTCAGCCTTTTCCATGGTCTTTTCGCCATCGAGGGTTTTCGGCGTGGTTGGTGCCTTGCCGCGTACAACCAATATCTTGCCCAACTTGCGGTTGACGATGGTGCGAATGTACTGGTTGTCGAGATTGGCATAAAAACCACCGGTGCTCTTGCGAGCATTCAGATCGAAAGGCGCGCCGGTATAGATGGCATAGAGCGCTTCCCGGTCATATTGCTGGTACCAGGTGGGCGGGTTGGTTGCCGGATAGCCTGGCCCGAATTTGGCGGCAGCATCGAGCAACTCGTGATACTTGTTCATCGGCACTGCGAGAGCGGCCGGATCAATTTCCAGCGGCTGCCTGAAGTTCAGCGCATTGCATGCATCCAGACCAGTGAGCACCTTGCCATCGGGCATGGTCAAAACCGGCTTTGGCATCCCTGCTCCGCCAGTCTCTTCATAGCCCTTGTCATTCGCGTAGATGCGGTAAAGGATCACCTGCTGTCCAGTCCCGTATTTCGGGACATGCAGCGTGTCGCGGGTTTCGCCCACGAGGTTCATGCCTGTCTTCTGGCCTTCAGGTGGCATTCCGGTTTTGACATTGATGCGGAAACTGCGATTGCGGGCCGTGCGGTCGGCTCCTTCAATGAAGGGGTTCGTAGAGCCGTCTTCCGGCTTGATCAGGTAATCTGCAATCGACTCCACCGGAGCGCCGGCACCGTCATATGAAATGAATGACATGTATCTTGCATGGGGAAAGTTGCCTTCAATCGACAACTTGGCGCCATCCGGTATGGTGAACACGGCAGCCCAATAGAAAGTGGCCGCATCGGGATAGGCAATGTTGATATACGGATCAGCACTTGCCGGCCCGCGCAGCCAGAAGCAGGTGCGTGGACCGGGGATCGGGTCGTTGACTGACATCAACCAGGATTGACCCGGTGTTTTTGGCTTCAAGAAGCCATACCAACCAACCGTCAACGCCGCCAACAAGATGACCGCCCATCCGGCAAGTTTTCTGAATTTGGATGAATTCCTCATTTTTTCCCTCCCATGGCCGCAGTCCAACTGCGTTGGACTCGCGGAATGGAATTTCGATAGTGAAAAAGCAGAGGCAAGAATGTTGCATGCGTAACAATTTCTGATCATCCTGCCAGGCAAAACCATTTTGGTTTTCGCGCGAGGCTCGCGACAGGGTCCTGGAGATCAGATTGATGCAATCACCGCTGGATATCCTGCATGGATGCGCAGTCTTTGACGGCGTGGAGGAAAAGCTGCTGACGGAGCTTGCCGCGCTCGCCAAGACCGAGCACTACGCAACCAGAACGCTGCTTGTGCCAAGCGGCCAGCTGCCGCAGCTCATACGCTATGTCGTGAAGGGGCGTATCGAGCTGGTCCTTTCGACCGAAGATGGCCGTGAGGCATCCCTTCCCATTATTGCCGGGCGATGGGCGAGTTGGCTCGGGTGTTTCCATCCTCAACCAATCGAGCATGAAATGTGGAGTTCCGCCGGAGCAAGCTTTCTGGCGTTTCCTGCCACGGCGTTGCGCCAATGTGTGGCATCAAACCCCGAAGCCTTGATGCGCATCATCCTCGAGGTGGGCAACTCATTGAGGCTGCTGATAGGCTGGTCACTAGTTTCAAACCTGTTCTTGCCCGAACAAAGACTGGCTTATGCCCTGTTGGCAATATCGTCGCCGAGGGAAATGGAGATTACGCAGGAACAATTGGGGGCAATCGGCCTTGGAAGTCGCCAACGGGTCAGTCGCCTGCTCCATTCGCTTGAAGCACGCGGATTGGTGACCACCGGGTATCGCAGTGTCTCGATAACAGATCCCGACAAACTTGGGGCATTTGCCTTCGGCAAATCCTGGCGCACCGGTATCAACTCGGTTTTGCCCGGTTTTGGCAGCAAATAGAACAATCATGGCTTGCGCAGATCAGCGAGCCGCAAAGGGCCGACAAGGCGGGGCGCACCTGCATGGCGTTCGAGAAAATGGCAAATGCACCGGGATCTCAGCCGAGCAATGCCCCACCTGCTTCAGTCTTCAGGAACGCCTCGCCGCAAGCCTTGGCCAGCGTCCTCACACGCAGGATGTAGCTCTGGCGTTCGGTAACCGAGATCACGCCTCGCGCGTCTAGCAGGTTGAAGCAGTGGCTGGCCTTGATCGCCTGGTCATAGGCAGGATGCGCCATCACGATATGCTTGCCGGTCTTGGGGTCGATATCCTCTCGCGAGAGGATATTGTTGCATTCGCGCTCGGCATCCTCGAAATGGCGCAGCAGGGTCTCGGTGTCGGCGACATCGAAATTCCAGCGAGAATATTCACGCTCCGTCTGCTGGAAGACTTCGCCATAAGTGACCTTTTCATTGCCGTCACGGCCATTGAAATTGAGGTCATAGACATTGTCGACGTCCTGAACATACATCGCAAGGCGTTCAAGGCCATAGGTCAGTTCGCCGGCAACGGGCGAACATTCGAAGCCGCAGACCTGCTGGAAATAGGTGAATTGCGACACTTCCATGCCATCGCACCAGACTTCCCAGCCCAGACCCCATGCGCCCAGTGTCGGGCTCTCCCAGTCATCCTCGACGAAGCGGATGTCGTGCAGTTTCGGGTCGATGCCGATGGCATAGAGCGAGCCGAGATAAAGCTCCTGCAGGTCCGGCGGCGAGGGCTTCAGCAGCACCTGGTACTGGTAGTAATGTTGCAGGCGGTTCGGGTTCTCGCCATAGCGGCCATCGGTCGGACGGCGTGAAGGCTGGACATAGGCGGCATTCCAGCGTTTCGGCCCCAGCGCGCGCAAAGTTGTTGCGGGGTGAAAGGTCCCCGCTCCGACTTCCATGTCATAGGGCTGCAGGATCAGGCAGCCATATTGGGCCCAATAATTGTGCAAGGTCAGGATCAGCCCCTGAAAGGAGCGCGTCGGATGCATGTGCGGCGGAAGGGGAGCGTTCATCGATCAGGCCTCGCGGATTTCGCCGTGCCTTGCCGCAAAAGACGGACAGGGTCAAGGGCGTGCGAACAAATCAGGCGACGGTGATGGTCCCGTCGCTCACCTTGACCGAACTTCCTGCAATACGGACTGCCGTCATCTTGCCTGAGGCCACATCCACTTCCAGGCTGATATCCGAAGGTCGCCCCATCTCGTAGCCCTGTCTCAGGGAAAAGCTGTTCAGGCCTTCCCGCAATTCATTGCTGGCCAGCAATTGCCCCGCCAGAATGGCTGATGCTGATCCGGTGGCCGGGTCTTCCGGAATGCCTGCGGTTGGCGAGAACATGCGAGCGCGAAACGCGTTTTTTCCTTCTGCAGGGTCGCGGGTGTAGAGATAGGCGCTGTCAACTCGGCCCAGTTCCATCATCTGCGACCATGCAGGCTCGCAAGGCCTCGCGGATTTCAACGCGTCCATGTCCGTGACGGGGACATAGACAAAGCCCGGCCCGCCCTGCCACAGCGCGACTGCATGGCGATCAAACCCGATATCGGTTTCTGCAAGACCCAGCGCAGCTGCAGCAAGCGATGGCGCAGGAGTGATCCCTTCGCCAGCAAAGGGAATGACCGGCGCGGTGAATTGCGCACTCGTTGCACCATTCCTGCGCCAGACCCTGACCGGAACCAGCCCGGCAACCTCCTCCAACGTGACCAGTGTTTCGAAATCACCGTCACCGGGATTGGCCTTCTGCGCCAGATGGATGGCGCAGCCGATTGTGGGATGTCCGGCAAACGGAATTTCCGCCGTCGGGAAGAAAATGCGCACCTTCGCGGTATGCGCGGCATCATCCGGCGTCTGCACAAAGATTGTTTCGGACAGCTTGAATTCCCGCGCTAATGCCTGCATTTCGGCTGTTGTCAGGCCGTCGGCATCTTCGACGATTGCCAATGGATTGCCGGCGAAGCGCCGGGTCGTAAAGACATCAACCGTATCGAACTTAACGGACCTGCTCATCGCGATCAGTCATCCTTTGGCCGGTAGACGCCGTCTTCACCCGGCTCCAGGATTGTAACATCACCCTTGCGGCCCGGGGTCGAAGCTTGCGGCTTGTCCGTTTCGGGCTTTTCAGCCTTGCGAACTGCATTGTTGATGCGTGTCATCTCGCGCTGCAACGCACGCCATGCATACCAGACCAGAACCCCGATGAGGCCAAGAGCAATCAACTGCATTTTTCACCCTCTCCTTCCCATGCAGGAAGATAGTCACAATCCGTATCTGGCCCAGAGCGCGCGTTGTTCCATTTCTGCAGCAACTGCACCGGGAAGCTCTGCGGCCATGGCAGATCCCGCTCCGCCCAGAAGGTCTGCACTGATGCCCGGTTGCGCCCTGCCAAACAGGCTTCTGGGCTGGGTTACCAGTTTCAGTTCGGTATCCTTGCCGAAACGTTCGCGCAAGCTAGGTGCCATCAGGCCGCAGGCATCAACCAGTCCCAGTTCACGCCCCCTCAGGCCGGTCCAGAACATGCCGGTGAACAGGTCGTCGGAGTCGGCAAGCCGGGCGCCGCGGCGTGCCTTCACCATGTCGATGAAAACCTGGTGGATTTCGAGTTGCAGGGACTTGAGGTAGTCGATGTCACGCTTCTTTTCTGGCTGAAACGGGTCCAGCATCACCTTGTTGGTGCCTGCCGTATATACACGGCGCTCAACACCGATCTTGGCAATGGCCTTGTCAAAACCGAACGATGCCGAGACCACGCCGATAGAGCCGACAATAGAGGTTTCGTCGGCGATGATCTCGTCACCGGCAAGCGCGATCATGTATCCGCCAGAGGCAGCAACATCCTCGATGAAGACCAGAACCTGCTTTTCGTGTTTTTCGGCAAGTTCGCGAATGCGGGAATAGATCAGCCGTGACTGGACCGGCGAGCCGCCCGGCGAATTGATCGATAGCGCCACGGCAGGCGCTCGTTTCATCGAAAAGGCGCGCTCAAGAGCCGGTGCAACACCGGCCAACGACAGGTTCTGGCGCAACGGCGAGCCTGACGCCATGATCGCGCCGCTCAGCCTCACTACCGGTATGACTGTTTGCCCCTTGCGAAAGCGGGAGGGGATTAGTTTCCTGAATTCCATTGAACTTCCTGGGGATTTCCTGAGCATTTCCTGGTTCATGTGCTGCGCGCCAACAGTTTGGCGCAGCCATGTGATTGCAAATGGACGTCGCGGCCATTCATTGCAAGATGCGGGAAGCCGAAATCCGCCGCTTCACGCGGGAAATGGTAGTCGTGCCTTGCCATTCAAGGCTGCATCGGCAAGTGGCGTTGCCTTGTCATTTTCATCGTGCAGGACAATTCCGCTGGCAATTGCCAGGGGTGCCTTGGAGCCGCGAATGGCCCGAATGATCACCCTGCTTGCCGTATCACCAGACCTTGAATGCAGCGGGAGGATTGTCAGTCCGCCAAACCGGCCCTGGCATCCGGCAATGACATCACCGAGGCGTTCGGTGCGCCAGATCAGATGGATCATGCCGCCAGGCTTGAGGATGGCGGCTGCCGTTCGCAGCCACGGGTCAAGACCGCCCTCCCCCATGGAATGGGCAAGGGAGCGAAGCTGATCGGGTGATACACGCTGGCCGACATGGTTGTAGGGCGGGTTCATGATGACATGGTCAAAGCGGTTGTTGGCGAGGCCTGCCGCTTCACGCTTTTCTCCTGACAGCGTTACATCAGCCTGAAGCACCTTGATCCGGCCATGCAACATGCGGTTGGCTGGCAATGCCAGGCTTTCAGTGGCAAGACCCGCCATGAGTGGATCGAGTTCGACGAGGGTGACATCAAGAAGCGGATTGGCAACGGCTGCGGCGAGCCCCGCGACGCCTGCGCCAGAGCCAAGATCGACCAGATGACCCGAAGCATTGTCGGGCAAGCTGGCGGCAAGCAATAGCGCATCGGATCCCGAGCGATGACCACTGCGGGATGGCTGCAAGACTTCAAAACCGCCACGGAAGAATATGTCGCGACTGGTTTCCAGGGCCGGCTGTTCAGGATCGGCAATGTCACTCGCCCTGCCTTTTGTCGGTGCCATCAGTCCTTTTCCCTCCCTGGCAATTCGCCTTCAAGTCCGGCCTCGCGCATCAGGCGCAGCGCCTGATCATATCTCTCGTTCTCCACCAGCACGCGCCTGGGCAATATCCCCAGCGAACCTTCAAGGACCGACATATTGCCGTCCAGAACCATATGGGCGATCTCACCATCACGCAGCAATGCTTCCACGAAGGATATGGTGACGGGATTGTTGGTTCTCAAAAGTTCTTTCACACGCGATCCTTCATCCATGTTCCTTCTTTTCAAACGCTATTTACCAGTTCACAAACCTGTCACGCGGCGTCGCTGCACACAAGATGCACACAAGATGCAATCGGGCAGAGCGCGCGCAAGAACCGCTCATATCCAGTAAACATTGTGTCTCTTGTGGGAATTTCCACCTGAGCCAAAGTGCCGCTTGGCATTTTCTGGTCACCTGCCTATTGTTTTCCTGACAGCAAGGCGGATTTGACTGGCATTTTTCAAGGAGTACGCATGTCCGGAGTGGTTGTTCCGATAGAAGGTGGCCGAAGCCCCAAAGCCGGTGTCGAAGCGCTGGTCAAGCTTGTGCGTCCCGACATGGAACGCGTGAATGCCATCATCCTTGCCAAGGCAGGGTCGAATGTCGAACTGATCCCCGAAATCGCGCGCCACCTGATCGATTCAGGCGGCAAACGACTGCGCCCGATGCTCACTCTGGCTGCGGCCCGAATGTGCGGTTATCAGGGTGAACATCACATCACCCTGGCTGCCAGTGTCGAATTCATGCATACCGCGACCTTGCTGCATGACGATGTGGTAGACCAGAGCGACATGCGCCGCGGCAAGCTGGCTGCCCGCATGCTATGGGGCAATGAGGCGAGCGTCCTTGTCGGCGACTTCCTGCTCGGACAGGCATTCCGGATGATGGTGGAAACCGGCTCTCTCGCGGCGCTGAATGTGCTTTCGCATGCCGCCACTGTCATTGCCGAAGGCGAGGTAATGCAGCTCTCCACGGCAAAGAACCTCGAAACCAATGAAGACGAGTATCTGGAGGTCATCCGCGCCAAGACTGCCGCATTGTTTGCGGCAGCAGCCGAAGTTGGCCCGATCATCGCGGGAAGTGACAAGCCGGTTATCAGCGCATTCCGCTCCTACGGGATGAATCTGGGTCTGGCATTCCAGCTGATCGATGACGCGCTGGATTATGGCGGTTCCGCCTCTGCACTGGGCAAGAATGTCGGCGATGACTTCCGCGAGGGCAAGATGACACTTCCCGTCGTGCTTTGCTATCGCCGTGGTACCGACGAAGAGCGCAGGTTCTGGCGGGAATCGCTTGAAGGCGGCAATGCCAGTGACGAAAGGCTGGCTGACGCCATTGCGCTGTTGCGAAAATATGATGCGATCGACGATACGGTGGCGCGCGCACGCCACTATGCCGAAATGGCACGCGATGCGCTTGCCCCCATGAAATCAAGTGCATGGAAGGATGCACTGATCGAGGTGCTGGAATTTTGCATCAGCCGGGCGGTGTAATATCCGTGTAACACCATTGTGCCTGAAAGCCGGATCAGCAAAGCTTGTAACGCAGGCGCAAAAAAGCCATGGTTGCCAATGACAAGTTGCAACTGCTTCGCGCCATTGCAATGCATTGCGTGAGTAAGCGGGAAATGGTGTTTCCCGTTTTTCAAAAACCTGACGGCAAGACCTTACAGGACTGACCCTTGATGAACCGATCCCTTCGCCTGCGCCTCCTCAATTCCACCTTCGCCGTTGCCCTGACATTGGGCCTCGCAGCAGGAATGGGCTTGGCACCATTGGCCCAAGCCAAGACGGAGGATGAGGTTCCCATCAAGGATGTGGTGGCGCAAGCCTCGCTTTCGGGCAGTTTTCTGGCGGCACAGGTCGCAGGCAACGACAATGACGATGTAAATGCAGTTGCCTTTTACGAACGTGCCGTGGAGCTTGACCCTGACAACGGTGAACTCAAGCGCCTGCTTTTCCTGGCATTGACTGCGAATGGCCGCATTCAGGATGCGGTGACGGTGGCACGCAAGATGCCGCAAACCGGTGATGACACGGCCGTCACACGGCTTGTGGTCGCGGTTGATGCCCTGCGGCAGAAATCCTGGAGCAAGGTTGGCGAAACCCTGAACAAGACCACTGGTGGCGATCTCGACGTGATGGTCGAGGAATTGCTGAAAGCATGGGCGATGTTTGGTGCCGGGGATGTGGATGGCGCGATCAAGGCAGCGCAGAACAGCGACGGCCCCGATTGGGTGCAGGTTGTACGCAATTATCATGCCGGCTTGATGGCGTCTGCTGCAAGCAAGGACAGTGAAGCGATTCCGCTGCTTGAAAAGGCTACCGAAAACGAGGCCGCGGCAGCGGTGCTGTCGGAAACCTTCCTGCGCGCCATCGAGGCACTGGTGCGGGCACAGGTGCGAACCGGTGCGCTCGACGACGCCGAAAAGACGCTTGAGCGTGGTTTCTCGCTTTTGCCCAGTCATCCGCCATTTGCAACACTGAAAACCCAGTTGGCAGAAAAGAAGGCGCTCAACCCGCTGGTCACGTCTGCGACGCAGGGTGGGGCAGAGGTATTTTACAATGTCGGCTCGGCAATTAGCCGTCAGGGCGGCGCACCACTGGCGCAGAGTTATTTGCAGCTCGCTGACAACCTGAACCCGGGCAGCGACGTGGTTTCGCTGGCATTGGCAGGTGTGTTCGAAAACCAGAAACGGCCCGAGCGGGCCAATGTGTTCTACGAGAAGATCGACGCCAAGTCGCCATTCCACCGTCGTGCAGCGCTTGAATATGCGCTCAATCTCAACACGATGAAGGAAAACGACAAGGCGGAGAAGATGCTTCGCGATCTGATTGCAGAAGACCCCGATGACCTGATTGCCTATTCGACTCTCGGCGGTGTGTTGAGCCAGCAGGAGAAATATCGCGAGGCTGCCGATGTCTATGATGCTGCCGTTGCAAGGATCATCAAGCCGGAATCCTATCAGTGGAACCTGTATTACCGCCGGGCCATAGCTTACGAGCGGCTGAAGGAGTGGGACAAGGCAGAACCCAACTTCAAGAAGGCCATAGAACTCTCGCCCAACCAGGCCGATGTCCTGAACTATCTGGGCTATTCCTGGATCGACATGGGTATAAACCTCGATGAAGGGATGGACCTGATCCGCAAGGCGGTGGAACTGAAGCCACGCTCGGGCTTCATTGTCGACAGCCTTGGCTGGGCGTATTACAAGCTTGGCAAATATGACGAGGCCGTTGTGGAGCTCGAACGGGCCGTTGAACTGATGCCGCAGGATTCGGTGGTCAATGACCATCTTGGCGACGCCTATTGGAAGGTCGGTCGCAAGCTTGAGGCGACCTTCCAGTGGAACCATGCGCTTGTCGGCAAGCCGGAGCCGGAGGAAGAAGCGAAGATCAGGCTGAAACTGCAAAAAGGGCTGGTTGAAACGGTCGATTCCACCACCAAGGTGCAGGAATAGTCGCGGAGCCGGCAGCGTTTGATGGTTACCTGCAAAGCGCCGGCCAAAATCAATCTGGCCCTTCATGTTTGCGGACAGCGTGGGGATGGCTATCACCTTCTCGATACGCTGGTTGGCTTTTGCGCCATTGGCGACACGCTTTTTGTCGAACCTGCAATGACCGGGCAGTTTTCGCTGGAGACCACCGGAACCTTTGCCCTCGCCCTGGCGCAAGGTGACACCAAAAGCAATCTGGTTATGCGAGCAGCAAGACTCCTTGAAGCCGATGCGCGCGCGGCTGGCCATGAAACCTTCCCTGTCCGGTTTCGCCTGGAAAAGCAGTTGCCGGTTGCAAGCGGCATGGGCGGAGGCTCTGCTGATGCCGCTGCTGCGCTGCTTGCCCTGGCGCGGCTCTGGGGGCTGCCTGAGGAATATGACCTTGCAGGTGTTGCGGCTCAAATTGGCGCTGATGTTCCGATGTGCCTGCATTCACGCCCATTGCGGGCAGAAGGTGTGGGAGAGCGCATCGCATTGCTGCCTCCTCAAAGACCGCTTGATGTTGTCCTGGCCAATCCCGGTATCGGTGTTGCCACGCCTGATGTCTTTCGCGCGCTGAAGAGCCGTAACAACCTCGGCATTAGCGAAATTCCCTACCTTGCTCACGATCCGGTCTGGCTTTCCGGGCTGCGCAACGACCTGCAGTTGGCGGCGATCTCGCTTACCCCGGAAATTGGTGATGTGCTTGAGGCTCTTGCAGCCATGCCTGGCGCGCAGCTTGTTCGGATGAGCGGCTCGGGAGCCACCTGTTTTGCAATTCATGAAAATGCGAGGACAGCGCAAGCAGCTGCAAGCCAGCTTGTTGACAGCCACCCCGATTGGTGGTGCGCTGCCACGCGACTGGAAGGCGAGGCAATTGCCGAGCGAATAACGGGATAATGCCATGGGCAGGATTGACGAGAGCCGTCCCTTCATAGCGGTACGGTTTGCGGTATTGACAGTTTCGGACACGCGCGGCCTCGAGGATGACAAGTCCGGCTCGACGCTGGTCGCACGGATCGAGGCGGCCGGTCACAGGGTTGTTGATCGCGCCATAGTGAGCGATGATGTCGAGAAAATTCAGGCCCAGGTTCGGCAATGGATCAGCAATCCAGAGATTGATACCGTGCTGACAACCGGCGGTACCGGTTTTACCGGGCGTGACGTTACACCCGAGGCACTTGAGCCGATCTTCGAAAAGCGGATGGATGGTTTTTCGGAAGT
>JAGRLM010000142.1:4508-5576 GCA_020441795.1 Nitratireductor sp. | reverse complement strand
AGGATCAGAAATCCAGATCGATATAGTGCGAGGCTGGCGGCAGACCCGGCACCTTGTCGGCAAGCAGGGGGCGGAACGAAGGGCGCGACTTGATGCGCATGTACCAGTCGCGCGCGGCAGGCTCGCTTTCCCATGAAATCTCGCCGAGATAGTCCATCACCGACAAGGCAGCCGCTGCGGCCATGTCGGCCTGCGAGATGCGGGTACCCGCCAGCCAGTTGCGCGACGCAGCCAGCCAGCCGACATATTTGAGATGGCTCCTGAGATTGTTGCGGCCCGCGCGAATAAGGGCTGCATCCGGCGAACCTCCACCTTCCTCGGGCCGCATCAACTGCTTGAACACCCGCTCACCGACCAGATAGCGGGAAACCTCGTTTTCGAATTTCTGCGTGAACCATTCAACCAGCCGACGGACCTCGGCCCGCGAATGCGGGTTTTCCGGCATCAGGCGCTTTTCGCGCATCATGGCACCAGCGGTTTCATCGAGGAATTCGCCGGCAACCGTGGCACCGCATACGGGGTCTACATCGCCGTCGACCAGCACCGGCAGCGTACCGGCAGGATTGAGAGCAAGAAATTCCTTTCGGCGCAGCCAGGGTTTCTCCTCGGTGAATTCGGCCGATAGGGCAAACTCGGCGAGCAACAGCCGCACGTAACGCGAGGGACCCGACATCGGGTGATGATAAAGTTTCAGCATCCAGGCAGTTCCAGATCATGCAGCGGTCCTGCCGTCATCGTGACGGCAGGCCATCAGGAAGTCTCAATAGGTCTTTCGCCGGGATAGTGCAATCTCCGGGCAAAGCCGGTATAGACAAATGGACGAATCATCCGTCGACCAATCCCTTTTTCACAGCCATTGCCCGGTGCTTCAAACCGGGTCCAACCCGGCGATTTCAAGGCAGAAGACATGGCAGACCAGACCATTGTGGGCGCACTCATCCTCGGCCTGGTGGAGGGCCTTACCGAATTCATTCCGGTCTCGTCCACTGGACACATCCTGCTTCTGGGGCATTTCATCGGTTTCAATTCCACGGGCAAGACATTTGAAGTGCTGATCCAGCTGGGCGC
>JAGRLM010000142.1:0-4424 GCA_020441795.1 Nitratireductor sp. | reverse complement strand
GGCGGTTTGTGGCAGGGATTCTCCTCGCCTTCCTGCCCGCAGCCTTTGCCGGGGTGGCGCTGCATGACATCATCAAGACGATCCTGTTCGAATCGCCCATGCTGATCTGCATCATGCTGATCGTCGGGGGCGTGATCCTGTTGTGGATCGATTCGCTGGCCTTGAAGCCGATCCATACCGACATCATGGATTATCCTCTGTCGCTGTGCCTGAAGATCGGGATATTCCAGTGCCTGGCGCTGATTCCCGGCACCTCGCGCTCGGGCGCAACAATCGCAGGCGCGTTGCTGATGGGAACCGACAAGCGCTCGGCTGCGGAATTCTCGTTCTTCCTGGCGATGCCGACCATGGCAGGCGCTTTTGCCTATGACCTTTACAAGAGCCGCCACCTGCTGAGCATGGATGATGTTTCGATCATTGCTGCCGGCTTCATCATGGCATTTTTGAGCGCGGTGATCGTGGTGCGCTACCTGCTCGATTTCGTGTCCAAGCACGGCTTTGCACCTTTTGCGATCTGGCGCATCGTCATCGGGGCATTGGGGATAGCGGGGTTGATGCTCTATACGCCACCGGCAAGCGGCAAGGTGGATTTGCGCGGCACCACAAATGCGGTTTCGCAACCGGCGCAGCAATAGAGCCTTTCGCGATCAGTACCAGGCGCTGATACCGCGCCTTATCATGTCGAGCGCAAGCAGGGTCAGCAGCCAGCGGAAAATCTGGCGGAACCCGGTTTCCGGCATCACCGCGAGCAGGCGCGATCCGGCAAGGGTTCCGGCAAATCCGGACAAGATCATGGCTGCCATCAACGGCAGCCATTGCGCGAAGGCAAATCCCGCAAGGCCGAAGGCGATGACCTTGAAGCAGTGCTGTGCAGTCATGGCTGCGGCATGTGAGGCTGCATAAGCCCGCCGCTCGGGGAAGCGCTTCTCGAAGAAGATTGCGGCCAGCGGTCCCGTTGCTCCGAAAAACATGGTCAGGAAGGTGGTCACCAGTCCGCCCATGGCCGAAAGTAAGGCACCGCTTTTTTGCAATGCAGGAAATTTCAACCAGGTGACAAGGATGATGAAAAGGCCAAGCAGCATCTTGAGAAGGCCGTCATCGACCTCGACGACAAAGCGCGCACCGACAAGTGCCCCGATGACCGAGCCCGCAAGGAACGGAAGCACGGCTGACCAGCCTACATGGCGGCGCTGAACCCAAAGACGCCCGGCATTGGAACCGAGCTGGATAACGCCATGAATGGGAATGAGCGCGGCAACGGGCAGCAGGACGCCCATCAAGGCGATGAGCGCGACGCCACCACCAATGCCGAAAGCAGCCGTCAATCCAGAGGTGAAGAAACTGGCCAGAACCAGTATCGCACCCGATACGGGGTCGAGGCCCGGCGGCAGCAGGAAATCCGGCACTGAAGTTACCGCAGGCGCAGGATCACGCCTCGCCCTTGCGGGTAAACTGTCCTGCCGGGCGGAAACGGACCAGATAGGAAGGCAGGATCGCTGCCATTGAATGCGGCACGATACCCAGGCCTTCAAGCGTGCGGCGCGCCTTGATGGCATCATCCGACACGACATTGTCCCGCTGCAGCATGATGACCTGGTCGAGCGTGACTGGCGCTCCAGGCAACCAGCCGACAAGCCGTGCCATGGCCTTTGCCAGGAACCAGGGCAGGTTCAAGATCAGGCGCTTTCGATCAATGATCTTCAGCATGGTTTCCATGCAGTCGTGGAAGGTTTCGACTTCCGGTCCGCCCAGTTCGTAAACCCGGCCACCGCTGGCCTTGCCATCGGCTGCACGGGCGATGGCTTCTGCCACATCGCCGACATAGACCGGCTGAAAGCGGGTATTGCCGCCAATGACTGGAAGCACGGGAGATAGCCGCGCCATTGCGGCGAAGCGGTTGAAAAACGCATCTTCCGGTCCGAAAATGATCGAGGGCCGGAAGATCACCGCATCCTTGACGGTTTCAAGAACTGCCGCTTCTGCCTTGCCCTTGGTGCTGCCATAGGCGGAGGCTGATTCGGGGTCTGCACCAATGGCGCTGACATGAATGAGCCGCGCGCCAGCGGCGCGGGCCGCCTCGGCCACTGCACGCGAACCGAATTCCTGCACGGAAGCGAAGTCCTGACGCCCTGCTTCCTTCAATATTCCGACCAGGTTGATAACGATGTCGGCCCCTTCCACCGCACGGTCGATCGACCAGCGATAGCGCAGATTGGCCTGCACGGCCTTGATCTGGCCGACATTGCCCAATGGCTGCAGATGAAAGGCGAGGTCTGGCCTGCGCACCGCAACGCGCACCCGGTAGCCGCGATTGGCAAGCGCTCGGACTACGTGGCGACCCACAAAGCCGGATCCGCCGAACACGGTAACAAGTTTCGGTGCTTCATCAATGCGCATGGAAATCCCCCATCTGGCTGATATCCGGTCCACAACAGTGCTGCCGCCTGGGCAAAGCGCTGGCTTGCGCTTGCCATCCGGTCATTTTCCCATGCGGCCTGAAAGGCCGCCATGGTTTCAATCACGGAAGGTGTCCTGGCAGTGGGTCCGGCCCGATTCCACTCGAACCGGCTGAACCCGGTTTGCTCTAGCGGTTTTGGGCAGACTTGGGAACCCGGGATTGCCTGCAATATCGAACTGACATGCCAGGGAGCTGCGAGCTTTTTGCCGCAGCCACAAAAGTTTTCCGCCTTTCGCGGACGGACACAATATGACGTTGACATGGCAGATGCGGCACCTTAAAGGTCAGCGCGCTCCGTCAAGGAGCAAATGCCCAGATGGCGGAATTGGTAGACGCGCCAGCTTCAGGTGCTGGTACTGGCAACGGTGTGGAGGTTCGAGTCCTCTTCTGGGCACCACTTTTTCCTCTCAGACTTGCATCATCCCCGCGCCCACAAGCCCGTGCGAGTGCAGCGGGTGAAGGCTGGCCCTGATCATTCAGCGGAACATTGGCGGGCGGGCATCCTTCCAGGCGCCGTTCTCCTTGCCCGATTGTGCTACCGCGTAAACAGCGGCCATGGAACGCAAGCCGTCTTCTGCCCTTGGATACAGATTGGCAGCCGGGTCCATGGGGCGACCTTCCTTCCCCGCCCTGATTGCCTCGGCAAGGTCGAGATAGATATTGGCGAAGGCCAACGGCATGCCTTCCGCATGGCCAATGGTGACGCGGCTTGAGCGATCAGCCTCGGGGGAAAGGTTTGCCGCGCCGCGCTCGATCACTTCCAGCCTGCCGCCCAATGGCATGTAATAGAGCTGGTTGGGCTGTTCCTGCGCCCAGCGCAGACCGCCATTCTCGCCGAACAGCTGAATGGTCAGGCCATGCTGGCGACCAATGGCGACAGAAGATGTCCACAGCCTGCCAACCGTGCCGCCGGTCATGCGAAAATTCACCATGGCATCGTCTTCGAGTTCACGCCCGGGCAGGCAGGAAACACAATCAGCCGACAATTGCGTGACTTCCTGTCCTGTCACGAAACTCGCCATGTGCATGGCGTGAATGCCGCAATCGGCAAATTGCGCCGAGACACCTGCCTGTTTCGGGTCATAGCGCCAGCGCACCCTGGGATTGTCGAGATCAGCGGCATCGGCGTGATGGCCATGGGCGAATTCCGCCACCACAAGCCTGATCTTTCCAAGATCGCCGCGCGCCACCATTGCCCGCATGTGGCGGACCAGCGAATAGCCGGTATAGCCGTAATTGACCGCGCAGATCTTTCCGGTTGACCTTGCAAGGGCAACGATCTCCTCGCCTTCCTCAACCGTTATCGTCATCGGCTTTTCACACAGGACATGAAATCCTGCCTCGAGAAATGACTTGGTAATCTCGAAATGCGTGGCATTGGGCGTTGCCACGGTGACCAGGTCAATGCGGTCCTCACGGGCCCTTTCGCCTGCCAGCATTTCTCGCCAGTCGCCATAGGCCCTGTCGGCGCTGATCCCGAGCTTCCTGGCGAACTTCCTGCCTGCCTCAGGATTGTGATCGAGCGCGCCAGCAACGAATTCGAACTGGCCGTCCAGGCCTGCACTGATGCGATGGGCCGGGCCGATCTGGCTGCCGTCTCCACCACCAACCATTCCCCAGCGAAGTTTTGCCATCTTTTCTTTCCTGAATCCTGTTGAGTGCCGTTTGGCCACGCATGTTGCGGCGTGTCGTCAAGACACCCGTATTCGAAATCGGGGCAATCAGAAATCCCCGGGAGATACCCAGGTACCGGTCCGGCTGGAGGCATGGGCTGCCTCAACGACCTGGCTGACGGCAACGCCATCGTCAAAGGTTGGCCAGACGGGTTTTCCGGTCTCGATTGCGGTCAGAAAATCCCGGGCCTCGATGATGATCTGGTCCTGATAACCGGTACCGTGGCCGGGCCCCTGGCAAAAAGCCAGGAAATCCGGATGGGCGGGACCGGCGAGAATGCGGGTAAAGCCGC
>JAGRLM010000013.1 GCA_020441795.1 Nitratireductor sp. | reverse complement strand
CTTGGAGTGGATCATCCAGCCGCAGATCAGATTGCCGATACCGTCGCCGGTAAGCTGCTTGCCGTCCAGAACAGCAACAACGCCGGGCATTGCCTCGGCTGCAGACTTGTCGATGCCCTTGATCTTTGCATGGGCGTGCGGGCTGCGGACAAAGGCAGCGTAATGCATGCCGGCGATCTTGAAATCATCCGTATACCGGCCCTTGCCGGTTATGAAGCGCTGGTCTTCCTTGCGAAGTACCCGTGCGCCAATTCCTTCCATACCCATCTTGTTCTCCTCCAGATTCCGTTGGCAGCGTCATGCTTTGCAGTAGCGGGAAAACCGGATCACCGGCACCCTATGCAGGCAGGTCAGGCCATGGCCTGTGCTGCGGATTCGATTGCGCGAACGATGTTGTGATACCCGGTGCAGCGGCAGATATTGCCTTCGAGCTGGGCACGGATCGAGCCTTCATCGAGCTTCTGGCCTTCGGCCTTGGCGCGGTTGATCATGTCGACTGCCGTCATGATCATGNNNTGCAGAAGCCGCATTGCAGGCCATGATGCTCGCGGAACGCGGATTGCACCGGATGAAGGTTGGCGCCGTCTGCCAGGCCTTCAATCGTGGTAACGGTCGAGCCGGATGCCTGGACCGCCAATGTAGTGCAGGATTTGACGGCCTTGCCGTCGACATGCACCACGCAGGCACCGCATTGTGATGTGTCGCAACCGACATGGGTGCCGGTGAGATTGAGGTTCTCACGCAAGAACTGGACAAGAAGTGTGCGATCCTCGACGTCTGCGGTGACTTTCTTGCCGTTCACCGTCATGCTTACGGTTGCCATCAATTTCCTCCATGAAACAATACGAATCCCCAACCGTCATCAGGCCAGGGGAGATTTCGGGAAGGAGGGTTCTGCAGAAAACAAATCTTCCGGCGGCGGTCGTGAACCGCCTTCCTCCCTGAACGGCGACGGGTGATTTACCCGAACACAATTATCCCGTTGAAATATTGGCGCAGTAAGGGGCCACTAGCAAGTGGCAAGGCAAGATTTTTGCCCATTGAATCGCAAGCACGAAAAATGGGCGCGCCCAAAAAAGCACCAACCCGAACCTTGTGGCTATTGCAGACCGGCAACTGCGCGCTGTGAGGGAAAGCAGACCTCGTCCAGGCCTTTAGACGCCTCCCATTTGCCAAGGGAGCGCCGGGTCTTGAAGCCGGGAAGGCCGTCAGCCCCGCCAACATCGTGACCAAGCTTTTCCAGGCTGCGCTGCATGGTCGCGATTTCCGAGCGATAAAGCTTGTCGATCGGGGTCCAGTTCGCCACGAAGGCACCACCACCCCACTGGATGCGGTCAGCGGCGTTGCCGATGAACAATGCGTAGAGATCGCTCTGATTATAATCCTTGATGACATAGAAATTCGGCGTCACCAGGAATGCCGGACCAAGCCTGCCCGCAGGCATCAGCAGGAAGGTTTCCTTCGCCATTTCAGCATCAGGAAACGGCTTGCCGGATATGCGCTTGACGCCGAGTGACGCCCACTGGGCGGTCGTCTTGCCCTGATCCGGGCCTTCAAGCGTGCAGGAAACCGAAGCAGGAACCGTGACCTCGAAGCCCCAGTCGCGGCCCGCCTGCCAGCCATGATGCCTGAGATAACCGGCTATGGAAGCAAGTGTATCAGCTTGCGAATTCCAGATATCGGCGCGGCCATCGCCATCGCCATCGGCAGCATGTTCCAGATAGGAAGTCGGCAGGAATTG
>JAGRLM010000141.1 GCA_020441795.1 Nitratireductor sp. | reverse complement strand
GATGTCGACTTCGAGCATGAGCGTCGCGAGGAGGTGATTCAGTATATCTATGCCAAATATGGCCGGGAACATGCAGGGCTTGCTGCAAGTGTGACGACCTATCGTGCACGGTCGGCAGCGCGCGAAATCGGCAAGGTCTTTGGTCTGTCGCAAGATGCCATTGGGGCCTTGTCCGGCTCCGTCTGGGGGCATTCCTCGTCAAATCTCGGCGAGCGCGAAGCGCGGGAGAGCGGCCTCGACAGCAGTGACCCGGTAGTTGCAAAAGTGCTCGAACTCGCCAATGAAATCAACGGCTTCCCCCGCCATCTGTCGCAGCATGTGGGGGGTTTCGTCATTACCCGTGACCGGCTCGACTCGGTCATTCCGGTCATGAACACGGCAATGGAAGGCCGCACGCAGGTGGAATGGGACAAGGATGACCTGGAATCGCTCGGCATCCTCAAGATCGACATTCTTGCATTGGGAATGCTGACCTGCCTGCGCAAGGCCTTTGGCCTGCTGGAAGATCATTACGCCCTGCCGATGACGCTGGCGAGCATGGAAAAGGAAGACAAGCGCACCTATGCAATGATCCAGCGCGCCGACACGATCGGGGTTTTCCAGATCGAGAGCCGGGCACAGATGTCGATGCTGCCCCGCCTGAAACCGCGCGAATTCTACGATCTTGTCATTGAAGTAGCCATTGTCCGGCCGGGTCCCATCCAGGGTGACATGGTGCATCCCTATTTGCGCCGCCGACAGGGCAAGGAAAGGGTTTCCTTTCCCGGCCCTGAACTGGAGGCGGTGCTGGGGCGCACGCTGGGTGTGCCGCTTTTCCAGGAACAGGCGATGAAAATCGCGATTGTTGCGGCCGGATTCACGCCAGGCGAGGCAGACAAGCTGCGCCGTGCGATGGCGACTTTCAGGCGCGTCGGCACCATTCATTCCTTCCAGGCGAAGATGGTGGAAGGCATGATGGCACGGGGCTACGAGCGTGAATTTGCCGAGCGTTGCTTTCGCCAGATTGAGGGCTTCGGCGAATACGGCTTTCCCGAAAGCCATGCCGCCAGTTTCGCGCTTCTTGTCTATGCTTCCTGCTGGCTGAAATGCCATTATCCCGATGTCTTTGCCGCAGCGATCCTCAATTCCCAGCCGATGGGATTTTATTCACCGTCGCAGCTTGTCCGCGATGCCCGCGAACATGGCGTCGAAATCCTGCCCGTCGATGTCAATCTGTCTGTTTATGACAACACGCTTGAGCCGGGTCCTGCATCCGGCAATCTGCATCGGCGCAATCAGGAAATGCGCCATGACATCCATGGGAATCATGCCTTGCGGCTGGGTTTTCGCCAGATCAAGGGTGTGGGTGAGGCAGATGCAGCAAGGCTGGTATCAGCGCGCGGTCATGGTTATGCCACGATCCGCGATCTCTGGCTGCGGTCGGGGCTGTCACGCGGGGTGATCGAGCGCCTGGCTGATGCCGATGCATTCCGCTCGATGGGGCTTGATCGCCGCGCAGCGCTGTGGGAGGCAAAGGCATTGGAAGGCGCGGTGACCCAGTCGGCAATGCCCTTGTTTGATATCCCGCAATCAGGTCGGCTGGTCGCTCCCGATCCGCTGGTCGAGCCGCAGACCCGTTTGCCGCAATTGACGCATGGCGAGCATGTGATCGAGGACTACCGGCATTTGTCGCTTTCCTTGAAGGGGCATCCCGCATCCTTTGTTCGTCCCGAACTGGCGCGCGAGGGCCTGATTGCCAATGCATCGCTGGATGACATCGGTAATGGCAGGCGCATAACTGTGGCGGGTCTGGTCATGGTGCGCCAGAGGCCGGGTTCGGCCAAGGGTGTTGTATTCATGACGCTGGAAGACGAGACCGGCATTGCCAATGTCATCGTCTGGCCAAAGGTAATGGAACGCTATCGCGCCATCGTCATGGGCGCACGCTTCGTCGCGGTCTCGGGTATCGTTCAGAAGGCGGATGGCGTTACCCATGTGGTAGCGCGCGAATTGCATGACAAGACGCCAATGCTTGCAGCCCTTTGCGACGCTGAAGATGAAGACCATCCGGCCATGGGTGGCCTCGCCAATGCGGACGAGGTGCGAAGACCCGTGCAGGAGTTGCGCAACCGAAAAGCCCCCCATTCCAGGCTTGCCAGACTGTTGAAAGACGCTCCCGAACTGCGCCACGACTTCGAGCGGATTGTCAAACCCGGCAAGACCCCAAACAGGAACGGCTCGTCGAAGACGCTGTTCAAGGTCCTGCCGGGTGGCAGGAATTTCCACTAGGCCGTTGTCGCGTCTCCAATCAACCGTGAAAACGCATCGCAGACCTCAATGGCCCTTGATGAAACTGCCAGTATTGAGATCCCGCATTGCCTGCATCAGCTCTTCGCGTGTGTTCATCACGATGGGACCATGCCAGGCGATGGGTTCGCGGATCGGTGCGCCTGATACCAGCAGGAAACGCATTCCCTCGTCGCCCGCCTCAACCACTACCTCATCGCCGGCGCCGAACAGGACCATGGTACGATTGCCGCTCATGTCCCGCAGGAGGATTTCCTCACCCTCGAATTCCTTTTCGCTCAACACGCCCCTTGGCGCGGAAGCATCGGCAAACCGGCCGGCACCCTCGAAGACATAGGCAAAGGCGCGACGATGCGTATCAACCTTGAACCGTTTGCGTTTCAGTGGCGGGATGGAAATATCCAGATAGCCCGGCTCCGCTGCAATTCCGTCAACCGGCCCGGATATGCCCTTGTATGAACCGCAAATCACCCGGATTGCCGTACCATCGTCATCGCCAATGACCGGTATCTCGCCAGATTTGACATCCTGATAACGCGGATCCGTCATTTTCAGATTGGACGGCAGATTGGCCCAGAGCTGAAATCCGTGCATCCGACCCAGCACATCTCCCTTTGGCATTTCCTGATGCAATATGCCGCTTCCAGCCGTCATCCATTGCACATCACCAGCCGCCAGATTGCCACGATTGCCAAGGCTGTCGCCATGTTCGACGGTGCCAGCCAGCACATAGGTGATGGTTTCGATGCCGCGATGAGGGTGCCAGGGAAAACCCTGCAGGTAGTCGGCCGGCCGTTCATTGCGAAAATCATCAAACAGCAGAAACGGATCTGCCATTTCCGGCTCGCTGAAACCGAAGGCTCGATGCAGGTGGACACCAGCACCTTCCATGGTTGGTTTGGCATTGAGGACACGGCTAACGGGTCTGATCGACATCACTGGCTCCATCAAGGGGACTCGCTTCAGCTGCTGAAAGACACATCAGCGGCTGAAACTGCTCATTGTTCAAAGCTACATATGAGGCCGGGAACCAAAATCGCAAATAGCGGACACATCAACGCAGTGTTCACACACGGCGACATTGAAATCGGTTCAAAGGGAAAGTTTAAGGAGAAAAATGTGAGCGCCAGTCGGATTGTGACTGAAGGACCAGAATTCAAGTGATTGAAAACTGGAGCGGGCGAGGCGATTCGAACGCCCGACCCCAACCTTGGCAAGGTTGTGCTCTACCCCTGAGCTACGCCCGCTCACATGCAAGACCGGCTCACCGGCTTGCGCGGCACTGTATGGCGCAAGCAGAAAATGATTGCAACAGGAATCTTGGCTGAATCGGACGAGAATTATCACTGGTGAAAGGCATGTCTGCAACGGCGGCGAAGAGGCCAGGGTCAGGACCCATTGATTTGGCTGCAAGGGTCGGTGGGGATTTGTCCGGATACGAGAAGCAAGTACGCCGGAAGGCTGTCGCCTTTCAAGAACTTGCGACACTGTAGCCGTGCAAATCCACCCGATCCGGAGGAGGATCGATCTCACGGCTATCTGCGGCATCAAAACCGTTGACCGGGGGAAGGACCCCTCTTTGCCGGTTTCTCCTGGCATATCTTGCCATCTCGAACGCCATTTCGGTCAAATTGATGGGGCCTGACACTGGGGTCCTGGCCTGGACCTTGATCAATTGCAATTCGGCCAATACAGCATTCATCCAGCACCGAGAAACCAGCCGGAAGCGATATGTCATGTTCGACCATCTGCCTTTGACGACACCCGCGACACCAGAAGAGTTGTTTGCGCTTCTCGACAAACTCGCCATCGCCCATTCCACCACACAGCACGAGGCTGTGTTCACAGTTGAAGAGAGTGCACATATCAAGGGCATGATACCGGGTGGCCACACGAAGAACCTGTTCGTGAAGGACAAGAAGGACAACTATTTCCTGATCGTCGCTGAGGGGTCGGCCCGCATTGCGATGAATCATGTCCACCCGCTGATCGGTGCACAAACAAGGGTTTCATTCGCGAATGCCGAGAAATTGATGGAGTATCTCGGGGTTCAACCCGGATCGGTTACCGCCTTCGCGCCCATGAATGATCATGCCAACCATGTACAGGTGATCATTGACGAACCCCTGTTTGAACATGAACTGATCAACTGCCACCCGTTGACGAACACCATGACCACCACCATTTCCAGAGAGGACCTGTTGAAGTTCCTCAACCATGTCGGTCATGAGCCGAGGATAGTCCGCCTTTCAACGCCCATTGACAGTTGATAGGGTTGGATACCGAAAAATTGTGCATGACGACGGATATCGGTTGATGGCAATGGGCATCAAGGTCCGGCAAGGAGCATTGCGATGAGCAACGAGAACGAAAAGTCCGCCACGGAATATGGGACGAATTTTGGCCAGTCCTATGGAGGCGGTTATAGTCAGGGCGGCATTTCGGCCGGATACGATCTTGGCAATGCCGCCACCCAATCCGGACAGGCCCCGCAAATCAACCACGGCACTGCTCCTGCTCCGGTCAAGGACATCACGACCGCGCAATTCATGCAGGAAGTGATAGAAGCATCGAAAATGCAGCCTGTTTTGGTGGATTTCTGGGCACCATGGTGCGGCC
>JAGRLM010000140.1:1936-9288 GCA_020441795.1 Nitratireductor sp. | reverse complement strand
CTTCCGGCGCGCATGTCGCGGCGATGCAGGAAAACCAGGGCGGGAATGACGGTGGCCATCATGAAACCTGCAAGAGGAAGAAGCATTTGCACCAGTGCATAGGTTCCTATTACCCGGCGGTCACCGCCGGACGCAAGCGCCACGGCTTCGGTGGTGATGGTGGGCCAGCGTCCCGCGCCAACAAGAACCGTCGGCAGATACTGACCGACCGAGACGGCAAAACCGACTGCGGCTGCCACCAGCAGGGGGCGCAGCAGCATCGGCAAGCGGATACTCCACAATGCAAGACCGGGTGACGCGCCCAGGGTGCCTGCGATCCGGAGATAGCGGCGGTCGAAGGCGCGCCATGGTTCGGACAGCGAAAGAAACACATAGGGCAGAACGAAAACCAGATGGACCAGCACGAGCGAAGCGAAACGGCCATCCATGCCAATGGCCAGGAAGAACAACTGCAGGCCGAAAACGAAAGCTGCCTGCGGCACGATCAAGGGCAGATAGATGAGGTAGAGGGCGCGCGAACCTCCGCTATTGCCGGTGCGCGATTCCCGTTCGAGACAGGCAATGGCCAGACCCAGTGCCAGCATGGTCGAAACAAGGCCAGCCGCCAGTGTGATGGATAGCGGCCGCATCATCGCCTCTGCCTGTCGCTCCCAATTGCGGGTGGTGAAGGATTGCGGCAGGGCATCGGGAAAAGGCCAGTAGCCGGCAAAAGACCAGAGTGCGAGCAGGAACAATCCGGCAAACACGACCGCAACGGTCAGCACCACGGTGGTTGCCGAGATGCCGCGCAGGGCGCGATCATTCTCGAAACGGCGACCACCCATGCGCAATGTGCGGGCAAGTCGGGAGACCAGCCTTTCGCCGACGACCCAGATTGCGAGCGCCAGTGCTGTCACGCCAAATTGCAGCACCGCACCAGCCGAGGCCATGTAGCGCATGGAAAGATCGGGATCGTTCATCCAGCCGACCAGACGGACAGCGAGCGGCGCAGGCGTTGTCGGGCCCAATATCACCGCCACATCAACGACAGAGCTTGCATAGGCAATGACGGCAAAGACCGCGAGGCGGATTTGCGGATAGACAAGCGGCCATACGCCATGGGCGAAAGCTGCCATGCGACCATAGCCAAGGCTTGCAGCAATGCGGGAATGATCAGCGGCCTTCGCCTGTGGCAAGGCAGCAAGCGTTACCAGAAACAGGAAGGGGATTTCCTTGACGACAAGGCCTGCCATCATGGCCAGTCCCGCACGGTCATGGATGACCAGCCAATCGGGCGGCTGGGAGAAACCGGTAAGCCATGGCGACAACAGGCGCAGTATCCAGCCTGATGGTGCCAGCAGGAAAGCCAGGCCAAAGGCTGCAGCAGCATGCGGAACGGATAGCAATGGCGAGACAAGGTGCTGCAAGCGCCGGAAGGTCTGCGTATGCGACCAACCTGCAACAAAGGCTGCGACGATTGCCAGCGAAACAAGGGCCGTGAATATCCCGCTCGCAAGGCTCAGCATGGCCGAACGCAGCAATGCGGGGCGCGACAGCAGTTCACGCCACGGCTCAAGCGACGGGGTATCAGTCCCGAGTGCCGGAAAATAGCCGAAGGCAGGGGCGATGGTTGCCGCTATTCCAAACAGCACCGGCCCCGCAAGGAGAAAGGCAGTCAGCCGCGGGGCGAGGCGCAGCATGTTTGCTCTTCCGCTGCCGTTATCAGTTCGCCACGCCGTAGCGTCGCGTCCATTCCTCTTCGATGCGTGTCATCCAGCTTGCATGCGGCTCGTTGAGGGTTGGTCCGAGCTCGGACGGCTTGAGGGTTGCGACCCCGAGATCAAGCTTGTCGAAAGCCTGGCGCATGTCGTCGGGAATGGCATCAATGTCGAGAACCGTCGGGTCCCCCCAAATCGCGGGGTCCTGCTTGTGAAGCTGTGCTTCCGGCGAGATCAGGAAGTTGGCAAAGACCAGCGCTGCTTCCTTGGCGCTGGCATTGTAGGGGATGGCCACGAAATGCGTGTTGCCAAGCGTTCCGCGCGAAAACACGAAGGAGCGCACCGTATCCGGCAATTCATTGTTGGCAATTGCATTGGAGGCCTCAGCCGGAGAAAAGGCAAAGGCGATGTCGATCTCATTGTCGGCAAGCAGTTGACGGAGCGCTTCCTTGTTCTTGGGGAAGGTCTTGGCCGAGCGCCACAAATTCGGATGCATCTCGTCAAGCTTGGCAAAGAAGGGTGCGGTGACGGTGTCGAATTCACTATCGACGACCGGCTTCAACAATATTTTCGGGTCTGCGACACTTTCGGTGAGCGCCTGCTTCAGGAAGGACGAGCCGATGAAATCCGGCGGCGCGGGATAGGTGAAGCGGCCAGGATGGGCCTTGGTCCATTCCACCAGTTCGGCGAAGGAATCCGGCATTTTGCCTTCCCTTGCCGTGTCATGGAAAAACACCATCTTGGCCATGCCCCAGGGCGATTCGAGGCCATCGACGGGAATGGTGAAGTCCGTGGTGATGGTCGGCTTGTTGGCATAATCGACATATTGCCAGTTTGGCAGCTTGTCCGCCCAGCCCGGCGACAACAGCAGGTTCTGCCGCTTCATCGATGCAAAGTTTTCGCCATTGATCCAGATGAGGTCAATCGAGCCGTTGGCATCCTTGCCGGCAGCTTTTTCCGCGACCACCTTGGCAACGGCATTGGCGGTATCATCGAGTTTCACGTGCACCACATCGAAGCCGTAGCGTTCCTTCACGACCCCTGCTGCCCAGGCGATGTAGTCGTTGATGTTCTGCGCGCCGCCCCAGGCGTTGAAATAAACAGTCTGGCCGCGGGCATCGGCCTCCACCTTCTCCCAGTTGCCGGGATCAACGGCGAGAGCGGGCGAAGCAAAGACCGAACCGGCCATCAAAGCGATGGCTGCGAGCAAGGAGCGTGGAGATTTCATTGAAATGCCTTTCTGACCTCGAAAACCGGCGAGGATATCACAAGTTGCATCATGGCTAGTCCAGGCAAACGCCCGGGTCAAAACACGTCTTCGTAACAAGTGTGTGTATGACGACCACGGGTCAGCCACGCTGGCTCAGCGTGCGCGAAACGGCATCCAGCCAACCAGCATAGAGCCGTTCGCGATGGTCGCTTTCCATTGTCGGCTCGAACCGCCGTTCAAGCGCCCAACCTTCTGCAAAGCCCTCCTGGCCGGGCCAGACGCCCGCCCTGGAACCAGCAAGCCAGGCAGCACCCAGCGCCGTCGTTTCAAGGATGGTCGGCCTGTCCACCGGCGCATCAAGAATATCGGCCAGGAATTGCAGCGTCCAGTCGCTGGCCACCATGCCGCCATCAACACGCAGCACGGTCTCGCCTGAGTTCTTCCAGTCGCCCTGCATTGCCTCCAGCAGATCACGGGTCTGGTAGCAGACCGCCTCGAGTGCTGCACGGGCAAATTCGGCAGGACCGGAATTGCGCGTCAGGCCGAAAATGGCGCCGCGAGCATCTGCATCCCAATAGGGCGCGCCCAGCCCGGTAAAGGCAGGAACCAGATAGAGTTGTTGTCCGGTATCTGCTCTTGCTGCAAGTTCTCCGGTTTGCTTCGCTTCCGAAATGATTTTCAACCCGTCGCGCAGCCATTGCACAGCAGCGCCCGCGATGAAGATCGAGCCTTCGAGCGCATAAGTGGTTTTCCCATCCAGACGATAGGCGATGGTTGAAAGCATCCGGTTTTTCGAGCGCACCAGATCCTCGCCGGTATTCAGGATCGCAAAGCAACCAGTGCCATAGGTGGACTTGAACATTCCGGGCTTGAAGCAGGCCTGGCCGATGGTTGCTGCCTGCTGGTCGCCAGCTATGCCCAGAATGGCAATGGCGCCACCCAGAATATCAGGCTCTGTGGTGCCGAATTCGGCTGAGCAGTCGAGAACTTCCGGCATCATCGACAGCGGGATGCCAAGGGCATCGAGAAGCGCTTCGTCCCAACGGTTTTCCGCGATGTTGAAGCACAAGGTGCGTGACGCGTTGGTGGCATCGGTGACGTGGCGCTTGCCACCGGTCAGATGCCAGACCAGGAAGGAGTCGATGGTGCCAAAAGCCAGCCTGCCGCTCTCGGCCTTTTCGCGCGCGCCTGGAACATTGTCGAGCAGCCAGCGGATTTTCGTCCCGGAGAAATAGGGATCAAGCAGCAGGCCGGTGCGTTCGATGAACATCGCCTCCATGCCACGACCCTTGAGCTCCTCGCAGAATTTCGCGGTGCGCCGGTCCTGCCAGACGATGGCATTGTGGATAGGTTTGCCGGTGGAACGGTCCCACACCACGGTGGTCTCGCGCTGGTTGGTAATGCCGATGGCCGCGATCGCCTGCGGGCCAAGCCCGGCCTTTGTGATTGCATCACGGCAGGTGGCAATGACGCTTTCGAGGATTTCCATCGCATCATGTTCGACCCATCCCGACTTCGGGAAGTGCTGGGTGAATTCGCGCTGCGAAACGGCAATGATGCGCCGCTCGCCATCAAAGATGATGGCCCTTGATGACGTGGTCCCCTGATCTATCGCCAGTATGTTGCCGCTCATGCTCTGCCTCCCCTTGTCACCGTGATGCTGGTCAGGCCCTGGTCATGTCGATGACGACGCGGCCACGCACCTTGCCGTCAACGATCGCCTCTGCGGTCTTGATGATGTCGTCAAATCCCACTTCGCTGGTCAGTGAAGCAAGCTTGGTGCGGTCGAGGTCTCTTGCGATGCGGTTCCAGGCTTCAATGCGAAGCGGCTTGGGAGCCATTACCGAATCGATGCCCAGCAATGCGACGCCGCGCAGGATAAACGGCATCACGGTTGAAGGAAGATCAAAGCCTTGCGCCAGACCGCAGGCTGCGACGGCGCCACCATATTTTGTCTGTGCGAGCACATTTGCTAGTGTATGGCTGCCGACGGCATCCACACCGGCTGCCCAGCGCTCCTTGCCAAGCGGGCGGCCTGGTTCCGACAATTCTTTGCGGTCGATGATTTCGGCTGCACCCAGTCCCTTTAGGAATGCCTCCTCGGACGGCCTGCCGGTCGAGGCGATGACGTGATAGCCGAGTTTTGAAAGCACGGCGATTGCCACCGTGCCGACGCCACCATTTGCACCCGTCACCACTACCGGGCCGCTTGCAGGCGTAATGCCGTGCCGCTCCAGCGCCATGATGCAGAGCATGGCTGTATATCCCGCTGTTCCGACGGCCATGGCCTCCTTGGCCGACAGTCCCGTTGGCAGCGGGATCAGCCAGTCAGATGCCAGCCGTGCCTTGCCTGCATAAGCACCCCAATGCACCTCACCGACGCCAAAGCCATTGAGCAACACCTTGTCGCCTGGCTTGAAGGCATTGCTGTCGCACCGGATGACGGTGCCGGCGAGATCGATGCCGGGAACCATGGGCCAGTGGCGCACGACCGGGCTCTTGCCGGTAATGGCAAGGCCGTCCTTGTAGTTGACGGTTGTTGCCTCGACTTCAACCGTGACGTCGCCGGGCATCAGGTCCTGTTCGTTGAGGGTAACGACATCGACCGACTGTTTCTTGTTGTCATCGCGTGAGACAAGGATTGCCCTGAAGGCAGTGTTTTCGGCATTGGCACTCATGTTTGTCTCCTGTTTGTCTCACCCTTGCGGATGATGATTTTGGCTGTCCTGATTGTCGTTGCCGCGGCGCCAGGCCAGCAACTCGTCCAGGACGATGAGAATTGCGCCGACAGTAATGAAAGAGTCGGCCAGATTGAAGACCGCGAATGACCAATTGCCCGCATGCAGCAACACGAAGTCGACCACATGCCCGTACCATATGCGGTCGATCAGGTTGCCGATCGCACCACCCAGCACCAGCGCATAACCGGCATGGGCAAGCGTTCTTTCCCGCTCCGCATTGAGCCAGAGCCAAAGCACGAAGCCGCTGATTGCCACGGTGAGGACGGACAGCAACTGGTCGTCCAGAAACGAAAGCAGTGAAAAGGCGATGCCCTCGTTCCAGGTCCTGAACCAGGAAAGGAACGGGAGCACCGGCACGGGCTGCTGGAAAGGCAGCATGGTTTCGACCGTATATTTGACGGCCTGGTCGAGACCGGTCAGCGCGGCGACTGCTGCAAAACCCTTCAGGGCGTAGCTCATGACGAAGCGCCTTTCATCACCAATGCATGGCGGCGTATCTCGAAGACCATGACACCGGTTGCTACGGCAAGGTTGAGCGAATCTGCCTGGCCGGCCATCGGAATGAGGCACAGGCGGTCGCAGCTTTCGGCAAGGGCCGGAGGCAGGCCCTGCTGCTCATTGCCCATCAGCAAGAGCACTGGCTTGCCGGAATAATCGACGCCGCGATAGTCGACTGCGCCTTCAAGATGCGTGCCGACGACCATGCCCGGCCAGCCCTTGCGCCATTGCAGGAAAGCTTCAACGCCCATGCGTGCGACCGGCATGTGAAACAGCGAGCCCATGGTGGCGCGCACCGCCTCGATCGACCACGGATCGGTGGTCTCGCCGACGAGAATGATGCCTTTCGCGCCGGCGCAGTCGGCGGTGCGGATGATGGTGCCGAGATTGCCGGGATCACGAACCCGGTCAAGGGCGATCCACAAATCCCCGTCCTGAGCGCGGATTGCCTCAGGCTTCAGCCAGCGCTGGCCGAAAACGCCGACAACCATTTGCGGATTGTCGCGGCGGGAAATGGTGGAAAGCACCTTTTCGCTGGCTTCCAGAATGAGCGCGCCTTGTGCCCGGGCGCGGGCGGCCACTGCCTGCACGGCGGCATTGGATGACATCTTCTTGGCAAAGACCACGACATGCACCACCCAACCGCCATCCAGCGCGTCGGTGACCAGCTTGAGACCCTCGGCCAGAAAGCGGCCGCTTTCCTCGCGGTTCTTCTTCAGCGCAAGCGCCCTGATTTCCTTGATCACCGGGTTGGAAACGGCCGTGACCTCGCGCACTTGTCCGGGTCTGAAATCGTCAGTCATGATCTGCCACCCAGCGGCTGAAAAGCGATGTGGACAGGAGGCGACCACCGGTCTCTGTACGAATGATCAACTCGCCTGATTCAAGCCTGCCGCCGGCATCGCCAAAGCATTCCTGCATCATTTCATGCATGGCGAGGAATGACGCACGGATCGAATAGGCAGTCAGGTTGACGAACAGTGCTTCGCCGGAAACCAGTTCGCGCACCAGGTCCAGCATGTGCGGGAGGCTCTCGAACAATTGCCAGACCTCGCCCTTGGGGCCGCGCCCAAATTGCGGCGGGTCAAGGATGATGGCCTCATATTTGTTGCCACGGCGGACTTCGCGTTCGCAGAACTTGATGGCGTCTTCGCAAATCCAGCGTATGGGCTTGTCTGCAAGGCCGGACATTTCCTGGTTTTCGCG
>JAGRLM010000140.1:0-1827 GCA_020441795.1 Nitratireductor sp. | reverse complement strand
TTGCAGCAAGCGAAGTGCGTATGCGTTCCTCGGCAAAGCGCCAATGTGCGGCCTGTTCGGGAAAAACACCTACATGGCGAAAGGATGTGAAGCGCCCCAGAAAGGAAAGCCCCTCCCATTCCAGTGGCCAGGTTTCGCCCAGCGGCAATTTTGGAAAGCGCCAGCGACCAACACCTTCCTCATCGGTGTCGCCGGTAAACACCGCATCGGCCTGAGCCCATGCCTTTTCCGGCAACTGCCGTTGCCAGATCGCCTGGCCCTCGGGCCGGATGATGACATGCGGGCCATAGCGTTCGAGTTTCTCGCCGCCGCCCGAATCAAGCAGGGCATAGAAGCGGTCCGCCGAGGTTTCGAGCAGGATCGGCAGGCTTTCCGGCAGGCGCGCAGACGCCGGCGCCCTGCGAGGTGGCAACTCTCCTGCCCTGCCTGTCTCATGCGGTGTCTTGGCCATGCTGCAATATTTCCAGGTTTTCGAGGTGGGGCTTGCGAACCACTGTGTTGCGCCGAGAGGTAAAGAAAAAACTCGCCGCCCGCAAACCGGTTTTTGCCCATACCGGCCTTGTCACTGCCTGAACCTTGTGCAAACTGGGGCCACTAGGCCCAACAAGGGTTTGCATTCGGGGAGGATACATGGATCTCAGCGGCGAATATGTAATTCCGGCACCAAGGGAAACGGTTTGGGAGGCACTCAACAATCCCGATATCCTGCGCGAGTGCATTCCCGGCTGTGAAATCCTCGAAATGCAGTCACCGACACAGATGTCGGCAACCGTTGTCACCAAGATCGGCCCTGTAAAGGCGAAGTTTTCCGGCGAGGTGACGCTGGAGAATATCAATGCGCCTGCGGGATACACGATTGTCGGAGAGGGCAAGGGTGGCATTGCCGGATTTGCCAAGGGTGGCGCTGATGTGGCGCTTGAGGAAGTCGAAGGCGGAACCAAACTCACTTATACCGCCAAGGCACAGGTCGGCGGCAAGATTGCCCAATTGGGCTCGCGCCTGATCGATTCTACCGCAAAGAAGCTCGCGGACCAGTTTTTCAGCGCCTTTGCCGAGAAACTGGGCGGCTGAACCGCCAGTCACGCATCAACAGGGAGGCCCTGATGGCAAGCCAGACGGAAGACAATTTCGGAACCGTATTCATGTTCGGACTGATCCTTTGCCTCGTTCTGGGGCTGATCGTCTACATGATCGGTTAAGTCAGGCTGCCTTTACGGGAAGATTGAAGCCAGTGCTGCTTGCTGGCGCAGAGCCCTCGCTCGGCATGGCGCCGGCAATCTGCGCTGCCAGGGTGTCGCCGCGCTTCTTCTGGGCTTCCGCCTCGTCGCGCCAGCGTTTGGCTTCCGCCTGCTGACGCTTGAGGGCACGGCGATGCCTGCCCTGGGAAAACCAAACGGCAATGGCGCCGATGATCATTCCGACCAGCACAGCCAGCAGAACCATCACGAATAGCGGCAGGGTGAAGACGATCGCGGGGTCGATCTCGTTGAAGGGATCAAGCCGCAATGTGGCTGGCTGGCGGTTGGCAACCGACAGCACCACCAGAACCACGCCCAGCGGTATCAGAACCAGCACGGTCAGGATTTTGCGGATCATTCGATTTGCCCCGTCTGGACTTGCCGTCCTTGATTGCTGTCCTTGCCCCGGCTTGTGACCGGCAACAGCATCAGTTGTTGTTCAGTCTTTCGCGCAATTCCTTGCCGGTCTTGAAGAAGGGCACCCACTTCTCCTCGACCTCGACCTTGTCGCCGGTGCGCGGATTGCGACCAAGCCGGGCAGGCCGGTTCTTGACCGAGAACGCACCGAAGCCGCGCAATTCCACCCGGT
>JAGRLM010000139.1 GCA_020441795.1 Nitratireductor sp. | reverse complement strand
CCGATTTGGGCAGTTTCAGAGCCACGATTTTTTCTTTCTTTGTCATTTTTCCTCCGGAACAAGCTTCACCCGTGGGTGGTTTGAGATACCATGAACCGACACGGACGAGATTCCAAGCGGTGAGGGAATGCAGGCATGAACAAGCACGAGAATGAAGGCGCTTTTGCGCGCAAGATCATTCCTGGCAAGAGGCTGGAGGGCAGTGTTGCCGAGGTGCTGATGGCGCGTGGCCGGGATTTTGTGTCCCAGCCCGTCGAGAGCCTGCCGCTTTCCTATGAGGGAATTCCCGGCGATTTTCACGCGGGGCTTACCCGCAAGTCCGGCGGTCGAGAGCCGTGGTATCAGCGCGGCACCGAAATGCGCAATGAGCGGCAGGTATCCATTCTCTCGCTTGAGGACATGGCGGAGATTGCCGACAATCTTGGCGTTTCGAAAATCGAGCCGGGCTGGATTGGTGCCAATCTGGTGCTGGAGGGGATACCTGATCTGTCCTTTCTGCCACCGCGCACGCTGCTGTTTTTCGATGGCGGGGTAACGCTGCGGGTGGATGGCTATAACGCGCCATGCAGGCTGGCGGGTGGCGAGATCGCCCGGCATCTGGGCGCACATCGAACAGGCGGTGCATTGCTACCGGAAGATACCGAACTGGCTAGCCGTGGCCGGGATTTTGACTGGACCCGTACCGACATGGCGCTTGCCTTCAAGGATGCCGGGCATATGCGGCGCGGACTTGTGGCCTGGGTCGAGCGGGAGGGGGCAATCAAACCGGGCGAGAGTGTCAAGGTGCGTGTCTGGGACCAGTGGGTCTATTAGCGGCCAATATCTGCACGGTTCCCTGATAACAAGAGATTGGTTTAAACAATTTCTTTACAACGTCTCTTTGCCCAAATTTCAATATTCATGATCCAGGATAACTTGTTGTCAATTTGCAATGCTCCAATGGGCTGAAGAATTTTCAGTTCCCGGAAGGGAAGTTCTGTTTGGATTTTCGTTCCTGCCTGCAACCAGGGTGGTTTCTCAAAAAGACAAGAAGGGGAGTACATATCTTGGCAAACCACTATGTCCTGATTGATTTCGAAAATGTTCAGCCCGTGAATGTCGAGATGCTGCGCGGCAAGAATTTCAAGCCGATTGTTTTTGTCGGTGCCAATCAGAAGAGCATCCCTTGCGAGTTTGCAATGGCGATGCAGGATCTGGGCGAGAATGCGAGCTACCAGAAGATCCCGGGAACCGGCTCAAATGCGCTGGATTTTCATATAGCCTTCTATCTTGGCGAGCTGGCGACCAGGGAACCCGGCGCACATTTTCATGTTATCTCGAAAGACAAGGGCTACGATCCGCTGATTGCCCATTTGCGGGCGCGAAAAATCTGCGTGCGTCGCGAGGCCGACTTGTCAGCGATCCCGTCTCTCAGGATTTCAAATGCAAGATCACTTGAGGAAAAGATCGACGCGATTGTCGCCAGCCTGATATCGCGTGGCAATTCCCGTCCGAGGAAGGTCAAGACCCTGGCCAATACGGTCAACGCCCTGTTCCAGAAGACCCTCAGCGATGCCGATCAGGACATCCTGATCAAGGAACTGCAGAAGCGGAAACATATCGTTGTGAAGGACCAGTCCGTCACCTACGGACCATTGGTGACCGGTTAGCACTCTGGAAGCCGGTCATGGCCGCGTGGTCAAGCCTGAGAATTATCCGGGATGACGACGGCTGCCGAGGCTTTGCCCGGCAGGCGCTATAGCCTTGCATCATCTAAATGATGGAATAGATGCGAACCGGTTTGCCGCGGTCTATTTCAATTCACGATTCAGGGCATTCAACATTTGCTCAACGCCGGTGACGCTTCGGCGCGTCGGCAGATCGAGGGTCTTGCCATCGGCAAGATGCAGCTTAAGCGAATA
>JAGRLM010000138.1 GCA_020441795.1 Nitratireductor sp. | reverse complement strand
CGAACCAGATGCGGAAGCGCGTTTCCGGTGACCAGATTGAAACCATTTCGGGGCGTGAATAGCGCGGGATCATGTCGTTTCCTGCCGGATTGAAGCGTTGTGCACCGCATAACAGGGTGGCGATACTGCATCAACCGCAGCAGCAAGATAACCACTGATTTCCGCTGTCAGCCAAGACTTGACCATACCGGCAGCAGGTCGCCCTTGGCAGGTTTTGCATCATGGATGCCTCTGGCAATGGCGCGCGCCATGGTGCTGGCAGCATGGGCGCCAAGGTCAATCCAGTCGTCCATGGCAGGGGCCTTGCCGCTTGCGCCCGTGGCGAGCGCGAATATCAGGTCGCCGTCAAACGGGGTATGTGCAGGCCAGATGGCGCGGGCAAAGCCGTCATGGGCGGCAATTGCCAGCCGTTTTGCCTGGGCCTTGGTCAGCACAGCGTCGGTTGCAATCACCGCGATGGTGGTATTGGCCGACGGGTGGTTGCGCTCGCGAAACTTGATGCGCAGGTCAGTGGCATCGCCGGGCATTGGGTGCGGCAGGCCAAGTCCGCCAAATTCGCTGTCAATCTCAAAGGGTGCCGCCCAGAAATGCCTGCTGTCACCAATGAGCGGTGTGCCAACTGCATTGACGGCAACCAGGGCTGCGATGGTCGTTCCGTTGGGCAGACGGGTTGAGGCTGTGCCAAGGCCGCCCTTGAGGGTTGCCACCATCGCGCCAGTGCCTGCGCCAACGCTGCCTGTGGCAAATTCGGTAACGGCGTTTTGCGCAGCCTCAAAGCCCAGTTCGCGATAGGGCGGGTAGGTGCCCCAATCCTTGTCACCGCCATTGATGAGATCAAACAGGATGGCGGCGGGTACAATCGGAATTACCTGGCCGCCGAGTTCAAAGCCAATGCCGCGTGCGCGCAGGTTTGCCTGTACGCCGGAAGCAGCATCAAGGCCAAAAGCCGAGCCACCCGACAATACAATGGCATTGACCGTCTCGACCGTGTTTTCCGGCGAAAGCAGGTCGGTTTCGCGTGTTCCTGGCGCTCCGCCCATCACATGCACAGCTGCAATGCACGGCTTTTCGCACACAATGGCCGTGACGCCAGATTTGAGCCTTTCATCGCTGGCATTGCCGACTAGGAGGCCAGCTATATCGGTCAGCGCGTTGCGTGGGCCTGCCTTCAGGATGCTCACTGGATGCCCTCCACCGGCTCGAAACTGCCGTTGCGCCAGACAAAAAGTGCATAATTGTCAGCCATGTTGGCGCCGCTGCTGTCAAACCCGATATTGCCAAGCACGGTGCGGAAGACTGTCTGGCCGAGCGCATCCATGGTCTGGGCAGGTGTTGAGCGCAATGCGGCAAGGGCGATCTCGATGGTGGCATAACCGCGATAGATTTCCGGTTCCGGCTCAATGCCGCGTGCCTCGAGCAATGCGTTGAAGGATTTGGCGCTGGACCGTGTTGCGGGTTCGCTCTCCATCACGGCGAGCAGGCCATCGGGGACGCTGGCCACATCCGGCAACCATTGCAGGCCGGACAGCGCCTCGCCGCCTGCAATCTCGAACTTCGCTCCGAAGTCGCGGGTGTTGGCGGCAATGATCGCGGTATCCTCGGCGCTGGCCGCAATGAAAGCTGCCGAAACCCCGGCCTTTTGCAGGCGGCGGATAAGGCCTGCCTGGGTGGATTGGGCCGGGCGAAAATTGTCCGCAAATTGTGGCGGATTGCCAAATTCCTCCATGCGGGCGCGAAACTCGTCGGCAATGGTGCGGCCATAGACAGTGCCGTCATCGACTATAGCCCAGGGTATGCCTTTCCAGCGCTGCGACAAATATCGGTAGGCGGCTTCCGCCCCGGCCTTGTCGCTTGCAGCAAGTCGCCATGTGCGCCAGCCTTCCTTTGCTGCGTCCTTCAAGAGCCGCTCGCTGCGTGCGCCTGCGACGAATACCGGGATTTTTTGCGGTGCGAAGGTCTCCACTGCAAGCCTAGCAGGATCATTGCACAACAGGCCGGTGACGAACGCCGGACTTGAAGCCTTGATCTCGGCAATTGCGAGTGCCGCGATTTCCGCGTCGCAGCCATCATCGGCGACAACGAGTTCTATTTCGCCGCCGGGAGCGAGTACGTCGAGCGCCAGTCTTGCGCCTTGCAGGAATTGCTTGCCGAGCAGACTTGCGCTGCCAGACAAGGGCAGGGAGAGCCCCAGCTTGAAGCCTTCCGCGCGAGCCAGTGACAGCGGTTGGGCAATCAGCAACAGGGCCGGCAAAAACGCTGCCACAATAGTTCTCGCAAGACTTTGCCTGACGCGAAAGCCATGCCCGGCATTCAGCTGTGATTGTGAAACAAATGCGGGCATTGCTGGCAAGAAGCTCCATTGTGGATCGGCTGACATTACGAATGGCAAGTCAGTCGCGCAACCATTGCAGATGCCCTTTACAGCATGATTGCAAATGGCCACAATGAGTTTCGGGCAGTTTCAGGCAGCAAGACCAACAGGGAGCGCTGCGACAGGGGGTAGAAATCTGCCTTGCTGGCTACCAGATCAAGACAATCCGGATCGACCGCAAGGGGCGGCGTCCAACAGGGAGAAGATCAGATGAATTCCAGTTTGAAACTCATGCTGCTTGCCGGGGCAACTGCGGCTGTCCTTAGCGGGCCTGCAAGGGCAGAAGATATCAAGATCGGTTTCTTGGGCGGCATAACCGGCCCGATTGAAAGCCTGGTGCCGCCAATCGTCGATGGCGCGCAACTGGCACTTCGCCATGTCAACGAGCAGGGCGGTCTGCTTGGCGGCAACAATGGCGTGATCGTCATTGGTGACACCACTTGCGCGGACGCGACCAAGGCTGCTGACGCGGCTGACCGCATGGTCAATGTTGAAAAAGTCGTCGCAATCGTCGGCGCACTTTGTTCCGGTGCAACGATTTCGGCAGCCAACAATGCCGCCATTCCGGGTGGTGTCGTGATGATTTCACCAGCATCGACTTCGCCAGCCATTACCACGATGGATGACAAGGATCTGGTCTTCCGTACCGCGACGTCGGATGCCTACCAGGGTGAGGTGCTTTCGCGTCTGATCGTCAAGCATGGCGTCAAGAACATCGCGATCACCTATGTCAACAACGACTATGGCAAGGGATTGGCGGAATCACTGGCCAATGCGTTTCCAAAGGATGGCGGAACGGTTGCCATCAGCCAGGCGCATGAAGATGGCAAGGCAGATTACCGTTCCGAACTCGGCGCGCTGGCTGCAACCGGTGCAACCGATCTCGTAATCATCGGCTATGCAGATGGTTCGGGCGGAAACATCTTGCGTCAGGCGCTGGAAACCGGCGATTTCAACATGTTTTTCTCGGCTGACGGCATGGTTTCCGACAAGCTCGCTGCTGAACTCGGTAGCCAGATCGAAGGCAAGATGGTGCTGACCAAGCCCGGCACGCCTGAAATTCCGGGTGCCTCAAGCTTCAACAAGCTTGCTGCGGATGCCGGCATCAAGGCGGATGGTCCGTTTGTGCCAAATTCCTATGACGCGGCCTTCATCATCGCGTTGGCCATCGAAAAGGCCGGAAGCACCGATCGTGCAGCGATTGCCAAGGCAGTGCGCGACGTTGCGACGGCTCCCGGCGAAGTGATCCTTCCGGGCGAATGGGCCAAGGCAGTGGAAGCCATCAAGGCTGGCAAGGATGTGAACTACGAAGGCGCTACAGGCGGTTCCGAATTTGACGCTGCTGGTGATGTTTCCACCGTGTTCATCGAGACGATGATCAAGGATGGCAAGGTCTTCGAAGTTGGTCAGGCTGACTGACCGCGAAATTCATATCTCGCAGATCAAGGCCCGGGAGCAATCCCGGGCCTTTTTAGGGTCAGGACCCATCAATTCGACGGCAATGGGGCAACCGTCAGGGCAATTCAGTCGGTAATGGTGGTGGCGAA
>JAGRLM010000137.1 GCA_020441795.1 Nitratireductor sp. | reverse complement strand
AAACCTGGAAGGCGCTTTGCGCCGCAGGAGACGAAATCGAGGATCGCGCCGAAGGGCTATCCGTGGAGGCAGCAGCATGAACCTTTATACAAACCCCAAAGTCGCAAGCCATGAGGCCCGTGCAGCAAGATTGCGCGAGGCATCCGGTGGAAACGGCGACGGCGATGGCAGCGTACAGGTGCATATCGACGCCCAACTGGACGCCGACAAGGCAAAGGTTTTTGCCATTTACGGCAAGGGTGGCATCGGCAAGTCCACCACTTCGTCCAACCTTTCGGTGGCTTTCTCCAAGCTCGGGCACCGGGTGCTGCAGATCGGCTGCGACCCCAAGCACGACAGCACGTTCACGCTGACCAAGAGCCTGATTCCCACCGTCATCGATGTACTTGAAGGCGTTGACTTCCATACTGAGGAATTGCGCACCGAGGACTTCGTTTTTCAGGGTTATAATGGTGTGCAATGCGTTGAGGCCGGCGGCCCTCCAGCTGGCACCGGTTGCGGCGGCTATGTCGTTGGCCAGACCGTCAAGCTGCTCAAGGAACACCACCTGCTGGAAGACACCGACGTTGTGATCTTCGACGTACTTGGGGACGTGGTGTGTGGCGGCTTTGCCTCGCCATTGCAACATGCAGAACGTGCATTGGTGGTGGCTGCCAATGATTTCGATTCAATCTTCGCCATGAACCGGATTGTCGCGGCCATCAAGGCCAAGTCAAAAAATTACGATGTCCGCCTTGGCGGCGTCATCGCCAACCGCTCTCGCGAGACAGACCAGATCGACCGCTTCAACGAAGCCACAGGCATGAAGCGCCTGGCGCATATTCAGGACTCTGACCGTGTGCGCATGAGCCGGTTGAAGAAATGCACCCTGTTTGAAATGGGCGACGATCCCGAGATCGTCCAGATCCAGAATGAATATCTCCAGCTCGCCGAACAATTGTGGGCAGGCACCGAGGAATTGCAGGCCAATCCGATGAAGGACCGGGAAATCTTCGACTTCCTGGGGTATGAGTGAGCAGGCCATGAACACGGCATCCTATCTCGAACGTCGCAACAAGATCGAAGCCTATTTTGATCGTACCGCGCTTGACGCGTGGAAGCGGCTTACGAGCACCGAAAAGGTCAGCGGCATTCGTGCAACCGTCAGGGCGGGGCGCGCCGAAATGCGCAATGCCATCCTGTCGCGTTTTCCTGCGGACCTTGCAGGCTGGCGCATTCTTGATGCCGGCTGTGGCGGCGGTGGTCTTGCGCTCGAACTGGCATCGCGCGGTGCCGATGTGCTGGGTATCGATCTGTCCGCCCAGATGATCGAGCATGCATGTGCTGCATTGCCTGAAATTGCGGGACCGGGTTCGCTCCGGCTTGAAGCCGGTGACATGTTGTCGGCGAGCCATGGCGAATTCGATGCCGTGGTGGCGATGGACTCCCTCATTCACTATAAGCCCGACCAGGCCCGCGAAGCCATCGCCTCACTTGCCGAGCGTACAAGGCGCAAGATGGTTTTCACGCTGGCACCGCGTACACGCCTGCTGATGCTCATGCATACGGCCGGCCAGTTCTTCCCCCGCAGTGACCGCTCACCGGCCATCGAGCCGGTAAATGGTCGCCAGCTGGTCAGTTCTGTGGCCAGCCGCAAAGGCCTGGATTGCTGGACGCAGCAATCCTCACAGCGCGTTGCACGGGGCTTTTATATCTCCGAATTGCAGGAGATGACCCGTTCATGAGCCTTGCGACCAGAAATCCGATTGCCCGCGTCAATGGCAAGATCATCGCTTACTGGCAGACCGTCGGTACGCGCTATCTTCCCTTTGCAGACGCGGCAACAGCGGATCTGCCGCTTTCGCGCCTCATGCGTTTGTCGATGTTCCAGTGGTCGATCGGCATGGCTGCCGTTCTACTGACCGGCACCTTGAACCGAGTCATGATTGTCGAACTGGGCGTGCCGACAAGCCTGGTGGCGCTTGTGGTTGCAATTCCTGTGCTGGCGGCCCCGCTGCGCGCACTGATCGGTTATCGCTCCGATACCTACAAGTCAGTGCTGGGATGGCGCAGGGTTCCCTATATCTGGCTCGGGACGATGCTGCAGTTTGGCGGCCTGGCGATCATGCCTTTTGCGCTGCTATTGCTGGAATCCCAGACCGTGGGTCCGCAATGGGCTGGCCCCGTCGGCGCCTGCCTTGCCTTCCTCCTGACCGGACTTGGCATGCACATGGCCCAGACAGCCGGTCTTGCCCTTGCAACGGATCTTGCCGCAGAAGAAACGCGGCCCCGCGTGGTTGCATTGATGTATGTGATGTTGCTGGTCGGCATGCTGGTGGCGGCATTGGCATTCTCTTGGCTGCTCGCTGATTTCTCGGCATTGCGCCTGATCCAGGTGGTGCAGGGCTCTGCCGCTCTCACGGTCATCATCAATGTCATTTGCCTGTGGAAACAGGAACCGCGAAACGCAGTGGCCACAAGGGCTGACCGCGATGTTCCCAGTTTCCGCGAAGCACTGGCGCTTTACCGCTCCGACAAGGGTACGACGCGGCTGCTGACAGCAGTGGCACTCGGCTCCGCCGGTTTTGCCATGCAGGATGTGTTGCTTGAACCTTATGGCGGGGAGGTGTTGCACCTGTCCGTCAGCCAGACAACCATGCTGACTGCCATCTGGTCTTGCGGAACCCTGTTGGGCTTTGCCCATGCGGGCAGGGCGCTGGGCAAGGGTCGGGACATGTACCGCCTTGCAGCGACCGGACTTCTGGTCGGGATCGTCGGCTTCTCTGCAATTGTCTTCGCTGATCCGTTGCAATCGGCAAATCTGTTCCGGGCGGGTACCGCATTGATCGGATTTGGTGCAGGACTGTTTGCCGTCTGCACCATGCTGGCGGCAATGGCACTCGCGGAGCGGTCAGACCACGGTCTTGCCATCGGAGCCTGGGGTGCCGTTCAGGCAACATCCATCGGTATCGGCCTCGCAATGGGCGGCGTCATTCGCGATCTCGTGAACTCGGCCGTCGGCAGCAGCGCCCATGGAGCGCTTGTCGCACCGGCTGCAGGCTACGGCATCGTTTATCACCTCGAAATAGCATTGTTGTTTGTCGGCCTGGCCTGCATTGGCCCGCTGGTTGGCAGGCAAACATCATACAGGAATGCCAACGGACAGTCCGGCGCGCGGCAATTCGGCCTCGCCGAATTGCCCGGCTAGAAAAGGCGTATCAAGGAGAACCGCCATGCAAATCGGAGCAATTACCCAATATATCGACGTAGCGCAGGTCGCCCTTTACGCCTTCTGGGTGTTTTTCGCGATCCTGATTTTCTACATCCGTATGGAAGACCGGCGCGAAGGATACCCCCTCGAAGCCGATATCGGCGGTGCCTATGACAAGGATCCGTGGCTGTTTGTCCCGTCTCCAAAGAAGTTCCTGCTGCCACATGGCCATGGCGAAGTCAGCGTTCCCAATGCTGCCCGCGACAGCACCGACCGGCCAATCCCGGGCGAAAAGATCGCCAGTTTCCCTGGTGCACCTTATCGTCCGACCTCGGAAAACCCGATGCTGGACAGCATCGGTCCCGGTTCATGGGCAGAACGCGCCGACAGGCCTGACATTACCCACGAGGGTGAACCGAAGATCGTTCCAATGCGCGTCGCCAAGGATTTCAGGATCGCCGAAGGCGAGACCGATCCTGTCGGCATGCGCATGGTCGGATGTGATCTGGTTGTGGCAGGCACGGTAGTCGATGCCTGGATCGACCGCTCCGAGCACATGCTGCGCTATCTCGAAGTCGAGACAGAAGTGGGTGAGGCCCCTCGCAAGGTATTGGTGCCGATGAATTTCTGCGTCATGCGCAAGACCGGCGATGGCGAACGGATATTCTTCGTCAATGCGATCCGCGGCGAGCACTTTGCGCATGTTCCAGACACCCGCAAGAAGACACAGGTCACCTTGCTCGAAGAAGACAAGATCACGGCCTATTTCGGTTCCGGTCTGCTTTATGCAACGCCGGACAGGCAGGAGCCACTCGCATGAGCGGCCATCATCATAGTGAAACCGGCGGCCCGGAGCATGACTTCGAGCCGGTCCCGGGACTTCCCGCCGACCTTCCACAGGGCGAGCATGTCGTTTGGCAAGGCGCTCCAACGGCGCGTGCCGTTGCCAAGCGGGCATTGAAGACGCGCTGGATTGCGGGCTATTTCGCGGTTCTGGTCGCGTGGACACTGGCGACCGGCTTTTATGACGGGCGTACGACAGGTTCCATCCTGTTTTCCGCAGCTGCTGTCACCATCATGGGTACAATCGTGATTGCCCTTTTGGAGGCCTTTGCCTGGGGTGTCCACAAGACGACGCTGTATACGATCACCAATCGGCGCATTGTCATGCGCATCGGTGTCGCGCTTTCCGTCACCTACAATCTTCCCTTCAAGCAGATCCTGTCTGCCGACCTGCGCGCCGACAACAAGGGCAATGGCGACATCGCCTTCATGGTGGCGCCAGGAGCAAGGCTGTCATTGCTGGTGTTCTGGCCGCATGTGCGTGGCTGGCGCAAGGGGCGCATGGTCCCGCAAATGATCGGGCTTGATGACGTCGCTTCGGTTGGCAAATTGCTTGCGAATGAACTCCAGGCCCATGGCCAGGAGGCTGCCGTCAGCCATTCGCGCAATGGAGCCGACGGAAAGCTCCGCGAAACTGTAATCATGGCGGCGGAGTAGCAAGATGGCAACGGTTGCACGTGCATCGGGTTATTCGGATCACGCAGGCAGGCGCCAGGAGCCTTCCGGCAATCGTGGCAAGCGCGGCAATAGCCGTTTCCCGATCATACCCTTTTATGCGGTTCTAGGATTTCTGACCGTCTCGGTCGCGGCGATCGTGTTCGGCACGGTAACCGGCATCGGAAAGCTCGAAGACCCGTTCGGAAAGCCGCAGGCGATCCGGGATATCGTAATTTCGGGCGGAATGGATCTGCCCGTCCAGGTGCTTGACGCTCACAGCGGCAAGACAATCGCCAGCTATCCAGTTGGCGAAGGCGGATTTGTGCGTGGTTCGCTGCGTGCACTCAGCCGCATGCGTTTCGTGGCTAAAACCGATGAAAGCGTACCTTATCGCCTGATCCGCTGGGAGAATGGCGCAATTTCGCTTTCGGATACGGCAAGTGGCGAACGTCTCATACTCAACGCGTTCGGACCAGACAATGCGGCCGCATTCGCCGCATTGCTGGACGCAAAAGTTCAATGACACTGTCAGAGGGGAGAAACTGGCAATGAGCATCATGTCGATATTTTTCAGAACCAGGGAAGAGGTTCCCTGTACGCTGGAAATCAACAATACCTTCGAGGCACTGGGAGCGCATCTGCGCTTTGACGGTGGCGTAGTGGTGCATCCCGGTGACACGGTGATGCTGCATGGCGCGCCGGTCAAGGTTCCCTATGGATTTGAGCAACGGTTTCGCCGCGTCGCCACCATCACGCGCGCAAGTGCCATCGAGCGCGCATGGACGCGCTGGACAGGCGATCTCGAATTCATGGAATTGTGCGAATTCAGCTTTTCGGAAAGGGCACGGGTATGAACCAGCATGTGCAAAGCGCGGAACTTGCCCGCGATCCTTCAATTGTCAATGAAACCACCCAGGCAGCATTGGAATCGACCATGCTCAATCCGCGGTTCTACACCACGGATTTTGATGAAATGGACAAGATCGATGTTTCTGGTGTTCGCGAGGAATGGGATGCGCTGATCGCGGAAATGCGCGCCGACCCCAACAAGGGCCATTTCAAGCGCAATGCCGATTGGGACATCATTGACATCGATGCCTTGCCCGACGACCTGCGCCGCGAATTCACCGATTTCCTGGTCTCGTCGCTGACAGCCGAATTTTCCGGCTGTGTGCTGTACAAGGAAATGAAGCGGCGCGGTACCAACAAGGAAATCTGCGAGCTTTTCGGCCTGATGAGCCGCGATGAATCACGCCATGCCGGCTTCATCAATGATGCGCTCAAGGAGTTCAATATCGGCGTCAATATGGGCTTTCTCGCCAAGGCGAAGAAATACACCTATTTCAAGCCGAAATTCATCTACTACGCGACGTATCTGTCAGAAAAGATCGGTTATGCCCGCTACATCACCATCTTCCGCCATCTTGAGCGCAATCCCGACAAGCGCTTCCATCCGATCTTCAAATGGTTCCAGGAATGGTGCAATGACGAGTTCCGCCATGGCGAGGCGTTCTCCCTGATCATGCG
>JAGRLM010000012.1 GCA_020441795.1 Nitratireductor sp. | reverse complement strand
GCCATCATTGGCGGCGCGTCACGAGCCTATGCCCAGCCCAGCTATGGCGTTGTCTACACCCCACAGCCGCGCTGCTGGAAGGAAACCCAGTTCACCGGATATGACGGCTATGGCCGTGAGGTTTATCAGCGCGTCACAGTCTGCAACTAAGCGCAATTCCAATTGCCCGGGATTTTTCACGCCCCTGAATTCTTCGGGCAACGGACCGCACCGACCTGATTGGCTGCAAACGCCCCTGTCGGTCGAGAACGGAAAGTGCGGTCCAGACTTTTTGCAGAAGCCAAGGCTTCCGCTTTCTCCAGAAACCCTGCCGGCAATGGCAGGGTTTTTGGCGTTTGGGGGGCCAGATGCAAGGCATATGGACAGGATGGCGAATCGCGCGCTATATGGAGGTGTCTTCCGGAAGGAATTGCTTCCGACCGGAACGTGTTGCGGGAGAGCGCGGGTTTATTGCCCGCCGCCGAAGGTGAAAACGCCCATAATCTCTCAGGCGAAAGGACCGTAACACGACAAGGCACTCTGGAAAGTCGGGGACCGCAGGGTTCTCGCGCCGAAGGTGTAAGCGCTCATCATGAATGGAGATGATGGCGCAAGTCTCTCAGGCCAAGGACAGAGGGGCAGGCTGTAGCTGAAGCGGAGGAAAACTTCGCCCGAGGCAGAGCCTGCATGCGCGTCAGCGCCAACCCTCAGGCACGAAAGTGTCGAACCGATCTGGATGCCTTCGCTTGAAACAATTGCCGCTTCACTCACTTCACGCCGAACAGGGTGCCAAATTCGGTCCCTTCGCTGGCTTTGACATGCCGCTATTCTATCCAGCCGGCATCATGCGCGAGCATCAGCATGTACGCTCGCAGGCAGGCCTGTTCGATATTTCACACATGGTGCTGGTGATGCTTGCGGGGAAGGATGCAGCCGCCCTCGTCTCGCATCTGTGTCCGTATCCTGCCGATGAGCAGCAGCCAGGCAAGGCGCGCTACACCTTCTTCCTCAATGAGCAAGCTGGCGTCATCGATGACCTGATTGTCACGCGTTTTGCAACCGATCGCTTCATGATCGTTTGCAACGCGGCCTGCGCGGAGAAGGACCTCGCCCATATCCGTTCCAATGCGGAGGGACGCGATGTGGCAATCGAAGTGCTGGAGCGGGTGTTTCTGGCCTTGCAGGGCCCGCAAGCGGAGGCTGTTCTGACGAAAGCAGGCCTCGATGTTGCAGCAATGAACTTCCTTGATGCGCGTGAATTGGCCGATGGCTGGATTGTTTCGCGCTCGGGTTATACCGGCGAAGACGGTTTCGAGATCGCGATACCCGTAGGCCTTGCAGACGACTTTGCACGAAAGCTGCTGGCTGACGAGCACGTCATGCTGATCGGGCTTGGCGCACGCGACAGTCTTCGCATCGAGGCTGGGCTGCCGCTTTACGGCCAGGACCTTTCCGACAGCATCACGCCGATGGAAGCAGGCCTTGCCTGGGCCATTCCGAAATCGCACCGCGACGGCGGCAGCTTTGTCGGCGCAGATGCCCTTGCACGGAAATTTGCCGAAGGCCGCAGCCGAAAGCGGGTCGGAATCAGGCCGCAAGGCGCTGCTCCCGTCCGCGCCCACGCTGCCGTGATTGATGCCGCGGGTAAAACCATCGGTGAAATCACCTCCGGCGGCTTTGGCCCGTCCTGCGGTCATCCCGTTGCCTTTGGCCTGATCGAGGCCAACCATGAAGGCGCGCTATTTGCCGAATTGCGAGGCAGGCAATTGCCACTTGAAATCGCCTCCCTTCCCTTCACGCCACACCGCTACAAGCGCCAATAACTGTCACAGTTTCAACAATCAGCCCTTGAAGAATGAGGACCACCATGAGCGTCAGATACACACAGGACCATGAATGGATTGCCATTGAAAACGGCATCGCTACCGTTGGCATTACCGAACACGCCCAGGAACAACTGGGCGATCTGGTCTATGTCGAATTGCCTGAGAAAGGCCGCAAGGTTGCAAAGGGCGAAGAGGCCGTCGTGGTCGAATCCGTCAAGGCGGCCTCGGATGTCTACGCACCGGTATCGGGTGAAGTCACTGATATAAATGGTGAACTGGCTGGAGACCCGGCTCTGGTCAACCGTGCAGCAGAAGGCGAGGGCTGGCTGTTCCGCATGAAACTCACCAACGAAAGCGAGCTTGAAGGCTTGATGGACCGCGATGCCTATCTGGCGATGATTGGTTGATCCCACCCGAATTTTGAAAACGCAGGAGCCGTCATTCATGTCCGTATCCAGATCCGAAACCCGCGTGAGCGGGACCGATGACCATTTCGAAAACCGTCACATTGGCCCCAATGCCAGCGAAACCCGCGAAATGCTCGCCGCCATTGGCGCACCATCCATGGAAACGCTGATTTCAAGGACTGTGCCTGCTTCGATCAGGTTGGACCGGCCGTTGGCTATCCCCGATGGCATTGGCGAACAGGCAGCCCTGTCGGAGTTGCGCTCGAGGCTCTATGGCGTAACCCGCACAAGAGCTGTGATCGGCCAAGGTTATCATGGCACGCTCGTGCCACCGGTAATCCTGCGCAACCTGCTGGAAAATCCCGGCTGGTACACGTCCTATACACCATACCAGCCGGAAATCAGCCAAGGCCGCCTGGAAATGCTGTTCAATTTCCAGACACTGGTCAGCGAACTGACCGGCTTGCCGGTAGCAAATGCATCCCTGCTCGACGAAGGTACCGCGATTGCCGAAGCGGCAGGGGTCGCCTTCCGCCATCACCGCGAAAAGCGCACGCGAATTGTCGTTTCCAACACATTGCATCCCCAAAGCCTTGATGTTGTGAACACCCGCATGGCCATGCTTGGCCTGCGCGTCGAAACCGGTGAAGCTGATGGTGAAACCGCGGCGGTCATCCTGCAATTGCCCGATACCCATGGTGAAATCGCCGACCCATCAAGGATTATTGCCCAGGCCAAGGAGCAAGGCGCACTTGTCATCATGGCTTGCGACCCGATGGCACTGGTGCTGATGGAAACGCCAGCCAGCATGGGCGCCGATATCTGTGTCGGCTCCATGCAGCGCTTTGGCGTGCCGATGGGCAATGGCGGTCCGCATGCAGCCTATATGGCAGTCAGCACGCCGCTTACCCGCCTCATTCCAGGACGCCTGGTCGGGCAATCGATCGATGCCAAGGGCAATCCAGCCTACCGCCTTGCCCTGCAAACCCGCGAACAACACATTCGCCGCGAAAAGGCCACTTCGAACATCTGCACGGCGCAGGCACTGCTGGCCAACATGTCGGCCGCCTTTGCCATCTGGCATGGGCCGGAAGGCCTGACCGGCATTGCAACAGCGATCCACGACAAGGCACAACGCCTGGCAGGTGCGCTTGAAAATGCCGGTATCGAACTCGTCAACCAGACCCGCTTTGACACGGTGACGGTCAAACAGCCCGGCAACGCTGCAGCGATACTGTCCAAGGCGGAGGCGGCGGGATTTGTTTTCCGCGCCATCGGGAATGACGTCGTTTCCGTCGCCATTGACGAGACGGTGAGCGAAAGCGAACTCGTTGCAATCGCACGCGTCTTCAACGCGACCTTGCCGCAGCAGGCAGCGCCCACTTCGCTGCAACCGCGCAGCCGTGACTTCCTTACCCAGGAAGTATTCCATGCGCACCGCTCGGAAACCGCCATGATGCGCTATCTTCGAATGCTGATGGACAAGGACCTGGCGCTTGACCGCGCCATGATCCCGCTGGGCTCCTGCACGATGAAGCTGAACGCTGCAGCAGAAATGATCCCCGTTACCTGGCCCGAAATCAGCGATATCCATCCTTTCTCGCCGCCACGCTATCTGGCTGGCTACAAGGGCATGATCGACGATCTGGATCGCTGGCTTTCCGAAATCACCGGCTTTGCAAAGGTTTCCTTCCAGCCCAATGCCGGCAGCCAAGGCGAATATGCGGGGTTGATGGCAATCCGCCGCTTTCACGAGGCCAATGGCGGCAAGAACCGCAATATCTGCCTGATCCCGTCATCTGCCCATGGCACCAATCCTGCATCGGCCCATATGGCGGGCATGGAGGTGGTCGTTGTCAAATGCGACGAAAATGGCAATGTCGATCTCGCTGACCTAACGGCACGCGCCGAGGAGCATTCGGCCAATCTTGCCGCGCTGATGATCACCTACCCGTCAACGCACGGTGTTTTCGAGGAGGATATCCGGGAAATCTGCCAGACGATCCACAGTCATGGCGGTCAGGTTTATCTCGACGGGGCCAATCTCAATGCGCTGGTCGGTCTGGCGCGTCCCGGCGATTTTGGCGGGGATGTCTGCCACATGAACCTGCACAAGACTTTCTGCATTCCCCATGGCGGCGGCGGTCCCGGCGTCGGCCCCATTGGGGTTGCGGCTCATCTGGTGCCATACCTGCCGGGTCACAGCATGCACGGTACCGATCACGCGGTCTCTGCTGCACCTGAAGGTTCGGCCTCGATCCTGCCGATCACCTGGATGTATATCCGCATGATGGGCGGCAACGGACTGAAACGCGCGACCGAAATGGCAATCCTCAATGCCAACTACCTTGCCAGAAAGCTCGAGCCGCATTTTCCGGTACTCTATCATGGTCGAAACGGCTTCGTGGCGCATGAATGCATTCTCGATACGCGGGGCGTCAAGGAAAGCGCCCATGTCAGCGTCGAGGACATTGCCAAGCGGTTGATAGATTATGGCTTCCATGCCCCGACAATGAGTTGGCCGGTTGCGGGAACCCTGATGATCGAGCCGACGGAATCCGAACCCAAGGCCGAACTCGACCGTTTCATCGATGCCATGGCCGCCATTCGCGCCGAAATCGCCTTGGTGGAAAACGCGACCTTGCCACAGGACGACAATCCGCTGGTCAATGCACCGCATACGGCGCAAACAGTGACCGCCGACGAATGGAACCATGCCTACAGCCGTTCAACAGCGGCTGATCCGGCAGGCAGGGGCCTGGCATCCAAATACTGGCCGCCCGTCGCGCGCGTCGACAATGTCCATGGCGACAGGAATCTTGTCTGCTCCTGCCCGCCAATGGAAGCCTATGCAAAAGCTGGCTAGAAATTCGGGATAGGCTGGCTGGCTTGTCGCAATATCGGAGCGCATTTCGAACGGAATGCGCTCCCGGTCCTGCCACGATTGTTACGCGGCGACGAAGACCACGCTGTCGCCATTGAGCGTTGCGCTGACTTCCATGCCAGCGGCCTCTGCCAGTTTCAGCGTGTAGAGCGGCTGCACGGCATGGGCGTCAATCTGCTCGGAAAACGTGCCATTGAGAAAGTCGAGAAAGACATGCGGCACACGCGCCGATGTCCCGGTCGACGTTACAGTCAGCTTTGGCGTGCCATTGGGGTCTTCGATCTGCGCCCGGACCACGCCACCGCGCGGAATGGCACCCATCCCGACCAGCAGGAGGTTGAGCAGCAGCTTCACCTTGTTCTTCGGCATCAGGGCGCGCTGCCCTTCCCATTCCAGCGTCATCTTCTTTTCATTGGCGAAATATCCGCGCGCCACATTTTCAGCGTCGCCGGTATCGATATCGGATCCGGCAGAACCCGCCGCACCAAAGGCAATTCGCGCAAATTGCAGCCGCGCCGAAGCATTGGTCGCGGATGAGCGGATCAGGCCCATGGCAATTTCCTTGGTCTCGGCATCACTGTCCTCATCCAGCAGTTCAAGGCCATTGGCAATGGCTCCCACCGGAGAAATGATATCGTGGCAAACGCGACTGCAAAGCAGCGCTCCCAGATCGAGTGCGCTGACCTCGGGAAGTTTCTGCATGACGTTGTCCCTCTTGAAACCGTTTCATTTTATTGCCGCGCGAAGCACCGGAATAACCCTTCGGCGAATCAACTCACGCAGCCCCTGTTTCTGGTTACACAATGCAAACAGCAGAGAAAAGCCGCAGGCGGAAAGGCGGTTTTCCCAACTTGCACCACAATGCCGCGCAAATGCCGCATTTGGTAAACCTTCTGTAAATCGAATTGGCGCAATAGTTCCAATCAGCAATCCGCATAGAGAACAATTCCGAGGAAAGACCATGCAAATCCTGTCCTCCCAGGCAATCGCGAACAGTGAGACCACGAACCGCCTCCGGGCACTGGCCTGCAACACCATCGCTGCATTTGCTGTTTTCCTGGCAATTTTCATTCATGCCGGCACTGCTCGTGCACAGGCCAGCAACTATTATACCGCGCAGGAAATCATCGATGCTGGCCATGGCTTCTTCGGGGCCACCTCAGGCGCCCTTGCCGGTGTGATCGAGCGCACTTTTGCGCAGCGCGGCCTGCCCAATGGCTATATTCTGGGTGAAGAGGCTGGCGGCGCGTTCATTGGCGGCCTGCGTTATGGCGAAGGCACGCTGAAAACCAAGAATGCCGGAGACTACAAGGTCTATTGGCAGGGACCGTCCATTGGCTGGGACTACGGCGTTGACGGCAACCGTACCATGATGCTGGTCTACAATCTCCCGACGGTCGACTTCATCTACAACCGCTATTTCGGCGTGTCGGGATCGGCTTTCGTTGTTGGCGGCCTTGGCGTAACGGCATTGGCCCGCCAGGGCGTCACGCTTGTGCCGATCCGCACCGGAATTGGCGCCCGCCTGGGTGTCAATATCGGCTACCTCAAGATTACCAACCGCCCACGCGTAAACCCGTTTTGAGCCCGGTGCAGACTGATCACTTCTGCTGTAGAAACACTGACAAATTTCGGCCTTAAGGTTAACTGATCCTTTCCGTGGCACTTGGATGAAGTTCGTGCGATGATTGGGTTCGTTATCCATCACATCCGATGTCGAGAGTGGCGCCCGTGCTTCAAGGTATTTTGTATTTCGGTCTAGGTTTTCTAAGCTCGGCATTGATCGCGCTGATGATTTCGCCTGCGATCTGGAACCGTGCCGTAATCCTCACCAAGCGCCGCATCGAGAGTTCGGTACCTCTGACGCTCAACGAGATCCAGGCGGACAAGGACCAGCTGCGGGCAGAATTTGCCATGTCGACGCGCCGGCTCGAGCTATCCATCGACGAGTTGCGCGACAAGGCTTCACGGCAGGTAATCGAAATCGGCCGCAAGCGCGATGAACTTGCAAAGCTGGCTGAAGAATCGCAGGATCGCATCCGCACCATCGAGGAACTTGAAACCCGGGGCGCAGAAATGCGGGCGCAGTTGCGCGAACGCGAGGAACGGCTCTCCATTACCAATCAGCGGCTCGAGGAAGCCCGTGCAATGCTGGAGGAAAAGGCACTCGAGCTGGAGCAGATGCGCGCCAGACTGGTAAGGGCTGAAGCTGATTCCGACAGCCGACGGATTGAGCTGGTAGCCAAGCAGACCGCAATGGAAAATCTCAGCGACCAGGTAGGGGACTTTTCCAAGTCTTCCTCACAGATCCGCAATGAAGTCGAGCAGGCACGCGAGGCAGCCCGTGAGCATGAAAGGCAGCTGAAGGCTGAACAGCGCCGTACCTCGAAACTGGAAGAGCAGTTGAGCCGGGCGCAAAAGCAGCTATCCGAGCTTGAAGCCAGCCTTTCGAAGCGCGAACGCGACCTGTCGCGGCTGCGTGAAACCAGTGGATCGGAAGACCGGATCAATTCCGAACTGACGGCACAGATTGTCGAGGAGAAATCGCGCACGGTTGAGCTCGAGGCAAAGCTTGCCCAGACCACCCTGCAGATGGAAGCCCTGTTGTCGGATGCATCAAACGACAATGTCCAGAAGGCCATGGCATCACTCAACTCGGAAAAGCAGCGACTTGAAAACGAACTCGCCGCCATTTCTGCTGAAAACGCGAAAATGAAGGCCATGCTGGAATCGGCATCCAAGGTGCGCGTTGAGGATTGGGACACGGAGCGGCGTGAAAATGCTGTATTGCGCGAGCGCATGAACGATCTCGCAGCCCAGGTGACAGCCATGACCTCCGCGCTGGAAGGCGACAGCTCGAAGATCACCGCGATCCTGGCATCTGCTCCCAGGATTGCAAAAGCCGAAGGCCGCAAGGCTGCCGAAAAGACGACCGGGCCTCGCACGCTGGCCGAGCGCATTCGCGCCCTGCAGGAGACCGCGCGTCAGAACAAGACTGGCTGAACCAGGCGCCGTTTTGCCGGACCTTCACAACGGCACTGATTGCATCTTTGCGAACCAAGTCAGCAGTTCTATGGTGGTCAGATGAGAAGTCTGCTTCGCCATTCCTGCCTGGCAATCACTTTGGTTTTTGCGCCGATAGAGACTGGGGCTGCAGCCCTGCCCGCGGCACCTGACCCCGCCTGTCGCTATGAAACGCGACTGGACGGACATCTCTCATCTCTGCGGCCACTCGACAACACGCCTGCCTCGAACCCGGTTACCCGGCAGGGCGCTGCCCTTGGCCGGGTCCTGTTTTTCGATCACGCCCTTTCAGCAAACGGCCTGGTCGCATGCTCAAGCTGTCACAGCCAGGAAATCGGATTTGATGATCCAACCCGGTTTTCAATCGGCTTTCAGGGCAGGATAACCCGTCGCTCAGCCATGGCTCTGGCCAATGCCCGCTTCAATCCGGATGGCCGCTACTTCCGTGACCTGCGCGCTGAAAGCCTTGAGGCACAGGTTCTCGACCCCTTCACCGACGAAATCGAAATGGGGCTGAAACCGGGGGAGCTTGTCGGCAAGGTTGCCGAACAGCCCTACTATGAAGCGCTTTTCAATGCGGCCTTTGGCGATCCGGCAATCACGCAACAGCGCATCGCGCAAGCTCTGGCCCAGTTTGTTCGCTCGATCACAAGCCTCAACAGCCGCTATGACGCGGAAAGGGCAAAGGCAGGTTCGCCGCAGGATGATTTTCCAGGCTTTTCTGCGCAGGAAAACCGCGGCAAGCAGCTTTTCATGACACCGGCCGAAAAAGGTGGAGGGGGTTGCATTGAGTGCCATGAGAGCGAGGCTTTCATCATGATCGAGCCGCGCGACAATGGCCTGCCCTTGGTTCCAGGGCGTGAAGACCAGGGACTGGGGGAGATGACCGGCAGACCGCAGGACATGGGAAAATTCCGCGCTGCCTCGCTTCGCAATATCGCCTTGTCGGCGCCCTACATGCATGACGGGCGTTTTGCCACGCTGGACGAGGTGATCGAGCACTATTCCAGCGGTGTTGTAGAAAAGCCCAATCTGGCTAGTGAGCTTCGCGACAAGGACGGAAAACCAGCGAAATTGAACCTTTCCCGGGATGACCATCTGGCCCTTGCCGCATTCCTGCAGAGTCTTACCGACGAAAACCTGCCTGGCGACAAATGCTTTTCCGACCCCTTCCGCCGCTGATTGTCCCTGCCGCAACTACCGCAGTATCGACAGCGCGAAATCCTTGAATGGAACAGCAAGCGGTGAGCCCTGTTCGCTGATAGCCGCAGCCAGGGACTGGTCGGCAATGGCCTGCGCCGGTTTCGTTTCCAGCAAACCGGCAAAATCGGAAACCCGCGACTGGAGCAACGTCAATCTTTCCAAACGCCAGTTTTGGTCAATCTTGTCGTCAGCAGCACACCCCAGAACCGAGACGATGACACCCGTAACCGTGTCGTCAATTGCCAGCATTGCTTCCTTTACCGCAGGATCTTCCAGCCGGTCGGGGGAGAGGGTGGAACGCAGCGCGCTGCCGCCCTGCGAAAGGCGTGCTGCAATTCGCACCCGATAGTCATAGAGGGTGGCAATCTCGGGCAGGAAGGTAATGAAATTGCGGCCTGCCATCTGGCGGCCATCCTCGTTCAGACCAGCATTGGAATTCGACCCTGTTCCAGCTAGGACGTAGGCGCGAACCATCCTGCCCGACAGCTCCGCCAGATCTGCCAGCCGGGCCATTTCCGCAATGTCGGGAACATCGCCGCGACTGGCCGATTCGGGAAGCATGACTGCAAATTGCGCTGCAATCTTGGGGTCGGAAATTCTGGGCATTTGCGCCTGGGAACTTGTCGATACAATCGCCCTGCCAAGCTCGTTGGCGGCAACCTCCGCAAGCCGCAATTCCGTATCGCTTACCTGCGCAAGGGAAAGCGATGGAGCACTGAAATACAGCAGCGCTGCCGCGAGCGCAAAACACAGCCGTTTAATCAATGGCAACCCTGGCAAGTATCCGGTCTCCCGAAAGGCTGTATACCAGCAATTGGCTTCCTGCCCCCGCAAGCCTGATCGTCAGCAGAATATTCGTCCCGTCAAGCGACGCAGAAACAATCTCGGCCCCTTCCGGAAGATCAATTCGGCCTTCAAAACCCGGCTCGATCGGCACCTTTGCCCCTGGCGCTGCAGCCACGGATTCGTCGGGTTTGCCATTGATCTTGTAGACAACAGCGCCAAGCACAGCCATAAGGCCGATCATCATGACGCCGATAGAGATCGCCAGCAACCGGACCATCTTCTTGCGAACCCGCTCAGTTGCGGGGTCCAGTGGCTTTTCTTCGTCCATGGTTTCATGCGCATTCATGGCAAAACCGCCCTGTTCGTGTTCACACCCGAGCATCTGCGGGAGGACTTCGTGATGGCGCCTTCTATATCGGATGAACTCGAAGGGAAAGCCTTGGCACAGGAGTTCGTGGTTGATCAACCCGGTATTGGCCAGCGCCTTGACGCGTGGCTGGCAAGCCAGATGCCACAGCATGTGTCGCGCTCCCGCGTCAAGGCACTGATCCACGAGGGTGCGGTCACTTGCAATGACAAGCCCTGTACGGAACCCAATTACCGCCTCAAGGCCGATGACATCATCGTGCTGGAGGTGCCCGAACCCGACAATGCCGAGCCGCAGGCGGAGAACATCCCGCTGGAAATCCTGTATGAGGACGAGCACCTGATCGTCGTCAACAAGCCTGCAGGCATGGTGGTCCATCCGGCACCGGGCAATTGGAGCGGTACTCTTGTCAACGCCTTGCTGTATCATTGCGGTGACAGCCTCAAGGGGATTGGCGGGGTCAGGCGACCCGGTATTGTCCACCGCCTCGACAAGGAAACATCCGGCATTCTGGTTGCAGCCAAGACGGATGAGGCACATGCGGGTCTTGCAGCCCAGTTTGCCGATCATGGCCGCTCCGGCCCGCTGGAGCGCGTCTATCTGGCTTTCGTCTGGGGAACTCCGCAACGCAATACCGGCACGATAGATGCGCCGCTTGGCCGCTCGCAGTCAAACCGGCTCAAACGCGCTGTAGTCAGCATTGCCGGCCCCGACGCGCGCGAGGCAATCACCCATTACACGATCATCCAGCACCTTGATGGTGCAGGCGACGGGCGCACCAATGCAAGTCTTGTCGAATGCAGGCTCGAAACCGGAAGGACCCACCAGATCCGCGTCCACATGGCCCATATCGGCAATCCGC
>JAGRLM010000136.1 GCA_020441795.1 Nitratireductor sp. | reverse complement strand
CTTGTGGGGAGGGGTTGGGGAGGGGTCTTCTCAGACTTGGTGGAACAAAAATGCCGCATTCAAACATTCCCCCTCAGACAAGGAAGCGGGCCAGAAAGCTCAGAGCCGAATTGACCCGCGCCGAGGCAGCCATGTGGGATCTGTTGCGGGAGTTTCGCGCCCGTGGCGCGCGGTTTCGACGCGAAACGCCGATTGGGCCCTACATCGCCGATTTCGCATGGCTCTCCAAAAGGATCATCATCGAGGTTGACGGCGACAGCCATGAAACAGCGGCTGGCATCGCCCATGACCGCAGGCGGGATGCGTGGCTTGGTCAACAGGGTTGGCTGGTTCTGCGCTTTGACAACATTGATGTGCTGGAAGCAGGAGACGGCATCTATCTGGAGATTGAAAACCTGATCTCGAAATATCTTGCGCAAGACGAAAGCGGAAATTGTTGAATTTTTACGCTTTACCCCTCCTCCCGGTATGATTATGGGGTGGGCAGGGTTGGGGAGGTTTTTGCAACCCTGAAATGGCCTGAAAAGACCTGAAAAGATATGTGAACAAACTGGAATCGTGATTTGAACTCTCAATCCCTGCTTTCCCTGTTTGCAGAGCGTGGATGCGACCTGCCGCAGATCGACCTGCTGCAGCCTGCCGATCCGTTTCTGGATACGGCCGGCGAGGACCTTCGACGCCGCATTTTCATCACAGCGGATGGCAATGGAGCCAGTCTTTGCCTGCGGCCGGAATTCACCATTCCCGTTTGCCTGCACCATCTCGCCTCCGGCAGGGCGCAGGCGCGCTATGGCTATTCCGGCAGTGTCTTCCGCCAGCGCAAGGACGAGCCGCACGAGTTTCGACAGGCTGGCATGGAAGACCTTGGCGACACAAGCATTGCTGCTGCCGATGCGCGCTCCGTCGCCGATGCCCTGGCAACGCTGGACGCCTTGTCGCCAGGCGCGCGATGGCACATCACACTGGGTGACCAGGCCGTCTTCGAGGCAGTCATTCGAGCATTGGGACTGCCTGCTGGCTGGCGGAAGAAACTGGTGCGCTCATTCGGTTCTCCGGAAAAGGTCGAGGCGCTGATCGCCTCGCTCAGCGCGCCGCGTGAACGCGGCAATGGCCACCCTGCCGAGATTGCTGGCGCACTGGACGCCGGGGACACTGCTGCCCTCGCATCTGCCATTGCCAGACGCATGGAGAAGTTCGGCTATCTGGCAGCGGCAAGCCGCACGCCGGTGGAAATCGCAACCCGGATGGTGGAGCAGGCGGCGCTCGACAATGCCCGGCTCAGCGCGGAACACATTGCCGACCTGCGTGAGTTCCTCTCGATAAGGGTGCCTCTGGCAAAAGCAGGTGAAACGCTTGCGGCCTTTGCCCGGCGCCTTGATGGTGACATGGAAAAGGTATTGGCAGCCTTTGTTGCCCGCGTGGGTGAGCTTGTCCGTAACGGGATCGATCTTGGCCAGCTGGAATATGACGCTGCCTTTGGTCGCCCGCTCGACTACTATACCGGCCTGGTTTACGAGATCACCCGTGATGGCCAGGCATTGCCGATCGCCGGTGGCGGGCGCTATGACCGGCTGCTGACCTTGCTTGGCGCCAGTTCCGGGATACCTGGTGTTGGCTTTTCCATCTGGCTTGACCGCTTGCCGGGATCAATGGAGCATGGCGCATGACGCTGACACTTGCCTTGCCGTCCAAGGGTCGGCTGCGTGAACAGGCGCTGGAAAAATTTGCTGCAGCCGGATTTCCGGTCAGCGAACCCGAAGATGCGCGCAGCTACAAGGGGCGCATGGAAAATGAACCTGACATCGAGGTGTCATTTCTCTCGGCATCGGAAATTGCGCGGGAACTGGCTGCCGGCAATCTCGATCTTGGCGTCACCGGCGAGGATCTGGTGCGTGAGGCCGCAGCCGATTGGCAGTCGCGCATGGGGATCGAGGCACGCCTCGGCTTCGGACAGGCCGACGTTATCGTGGCCGTGCCTGAGGTCTGGTATGATGTGGATACAATGGCGGATCTGGAGGATGTGGCTGCCGAGTTCCGCTCGCGTCATGGTCGCCGCTTGCGAATAGCCACCAAATATTGGCGCATGACGCAGGATTTCTTTTCCAGAACCCACGCAATCCAGGTCTATCGTATCGTGGAAAGCCTTGGTGCCACCGAGGGTGCGCCTGCTTCCGGTCAGGCAGATATCATTGTTGACATCACTTCTACCGGATCAACCCTGCGCGCCAATCATCTCAAATTGCTGGATGACGGTCTGATCCTGCGTTCGCAGGCCTGTCTGGTGTCTGCCCGCAAATCACGTGGTGAAAGCGATGCCGCGCTTGTCAACCGACTGGCGGCATCGCTGGGTTCGTGAGCCTTGATCAGGCCCTGCGGCTATCTACCGACAGGCTGCCAGCACCTGCCACGGCGAGGGCAAGGAAGCCACCAGCCATTGCAAGGTTCTTCAGGAACATCGTGAACTGGATCTGGTCAGCCGGCTGGAAGTGGAACACGAAGCCGGTGAAAATGCAGAATGCCGCCAGAAGGTAGGCAACGTTGCGGGTCTGGAAACCGACAAGGATGGCAATGCCAGCCACCAGTTCAAAGATTGCAGCAAGCCAGGCAAGGAGCGTTGCAGCAGGCAGCCCGACCGATGCGATATAACCGGCAGTGCCTTCGATGCCGCCAAACTTCATGGCTCCGGCAAGAATGAAGATGAGTGCGAGCAGTATGCGCGCCGCAAGAAGAATATGGTTGTTGGACATGGTGTCTCCCTTGGTCCCGTTTCACTGGACCACTCATATAGGGAATATCGAGGCAGGCGCAGCCTGGTGCATACCGACAGATTGTTCACGAATCGTGACCGTGCCCTGATGCGCAACACGAAAGGGCGCCCCGAAGACCGCCCTTGCCGGATTTTGCCTGGCTTCGCGAACCGACCAGGCCGTTAGCTTCGATCTCCGAATATTCCCCAGCGCAATCCCTTCCGGGCTCGCAAATTGGCAAGTACGAGAAACGCAATTGCGATCATGGCTGTTTCCGCAGCAGGCGCCGCAACCCAGATTCCGGTTTCTCCCAGCGCAATCGGGAGCATGAATGTCAGGGGGATGGCGAACAGGTAAGTGCGTGACAAACCGAGGATTGCGGCTCTGACCGGATCGCCAATCGCCTGGCAGTATCCCGCCAACATCATTACCGGGCCTGACGAAAAATACATTGCTGTCATGATCGGGAGGATGCGGCCAAGTTCGGAAACTGATCTGGCATCTTCGACAAAGGCGAAACCAATGCTTCCGCTGAACTTGAAAAGGGACATCTCAATGCACACGCCATAGGCAAGGGCAGCAGCAAGTGCCATCCGCAGCACTGCATCCGAACGTGCCCATTGTTGCGCACCCACATTGTTACCGACCAGTGTCTGCATCGCCAAGGAGAGGCCGAGCAGTGGCAGAAACGCGAAAGTCAGGATGCGCAGGGCAATTCCATATGCCGCAACGGTCGCCGAGTAGTCCTTCGGGTTCCAGATGTGAAGTGCAAGAATTATCGCAGCTGAACCGAGCGAAATTCCAACAAAACTAAGGCTTTGCGGCGCACCCAGGGCAAGGAATTGTGGCCACGCCTTTCGCCATCCCGCGGTGCCTGGCAAGACAAGGCCGATGCGGGTTCCCCCGAAGCCGCCGTATATTGCGATGACGGCAAGTGCCAGGCATTGCGCAAGAACGGTACCGATCGCTGAACCGGCGACGCCCAGGCCGAACATGACGATCAGCAGGTAGTTGAAGGCAATGTTGGCAAGCGACACGCCAAGACTTGCGGCCGCCATGAAACCGACGCGGCCTTCGCTACGCAGCGCGTCGCCATACACAGACAGGAGAAATGCAAACGGTGAGCACCAGATCAGGATGGAAATGTAGGTGTAGCCCGTGTCTGCCAGATCTTGCGAACCATTTGCCAGCCAATCGGTTATCGAATTGCCGGTGACGGCAAATCCGGCAATCAGCAATGCACATATACAAAGCGCCAGTGCCTGCGCGTTGGCGAGGGTTGTTCGTGCTGCTGTGATCTCTGCGGCTCCAAGCTGGCGGGCGATCACGCTTGCCATCCCGCTGGCCACCAGCGTTGCCATGGCGTTCAGCAGCATGAAGACGGGGAAGATCAAGGTGACGCCTGCAAGGGCTGATGCCCCGACATAAACCCCCAGAAAATAGGCATCGATGACGGTCAGCAGACCGTTCATGCCCATGATGAAAATGATTGGTATTGCTGTTCGCGCAAACAGCGAACCCAATGGGCCGGAAAGGAATATGTTGGTGGATGCATTCGTTGGCGAGTTCATTTCGTCGTCTCCGTATGCGCATCCGCTGGAGATCGAAGGGTACCCGCATTGCCAATCTCGGATGCGCCGGTTCTTGACGAACTATCCAAATGAAGGCTTCACCGTGCTTGTCGCTGCGGGCGGCTGGTGCCTTTGACCAATAAGGCCGCTGCTAAGCCTTGCGGCGGGCTTTGTCAATCGCGTTGCAAAACGATCGGCCGCCACGCCGCAATCCTGTCCGCCCAAAAAAAGGGCGGCCCGAAGACCGCCCTTTCCGAAAGTGTATGGACCGGACTTCTTAGAAGTCCATGCCGCCCATGCCGCCGCCCGGCATTGCCGGAGCAGCCGATTCCTTCTTCGGCAGTTCGGCAACCATGGCTTCGGTGGTGACCAGCAGGCCTGCGACGGAGGCCGCATCCTGAAGCGCGGTACGCACGACCTTCATCGGGTCGACGATACCCATGGTGATCATGTCGCCATATTCGCCGGTCTGGGC
>JAGRLM010000135.1:12944-13242 GCA_020441795.1 Nitratireductor sp. | reverse complement strand
AGATGCTGCACGAGATCGGCCGCGAGCCGACACCGGAGGAACTCGCCGAAAAGCTTGCAATGCCGCTCGAAAAGGTCCGCAAGGTCTTGAAGATCGCCAAGGAGCCGATCAGCCTTGAAACCCCGATTGGCGACGAGGAAGATTCACATCTCGGCGACTTCATCGAGGACAAGAATGCGATCCTGCCGATTGATGCCGCCATCCAGGCTAACCTGCGCGAGACGACGACCCGCGTGCTGGCTTCGCTGACGCCACGCGAGGAACGCGTGCTGCGCATGCGCTTCGGCATCGGCATGAA
>JAGRLM010000135.1:0-12871 GCA_020441795.1 Nitratireductor sp. | reverse complement strand
GCAAAGGCGCTGCGCAAGCTCAAGCATCCGAGCCGCTCAAGGAAGCTCAGGAGCTTCCTGGATCAGTAGGGGTTATGGAGCTACTCCATACATTTGCCGCCAGAATTGAACAGCAAATTGAAGCCAGATACCTTGAACGAAGGGAAAGGCTGGGATGGCGGTTGCTGTCCAGCCCATTGTCAACCATTGACACTGCCGAGATTGCCTTTATCGGCATAAATCCCGGTGGAAGCACTGCTGATCCTGAACATGATGGGCTAAGTGTAGAGGCAGGAAGTGCATATAGACTTGAATCCTGGTCGGGATTTTCACCCGGGCTCGCGCCATTGCAACGTCAGGTACTAGAATTCTTTGAACTCCTGGGGGTTGAGCCGGACGATGTTCTTTCTGGAAACCTGATTCCGTTTCGTTCTCCCAGGGCAATCGCGTTGGCGGGCTATAAAGAGGCTGCGCGATTTGGCACTGAAATCTGGAGGCAGATTTTGGCGCGTTCTCAAGCGAGATTGTTGGTATGTATGGGCAACGACGTAACCCGTTTAATCTCGGCTCTGGTGAATGTCGACAGTTGCAAGACAATGAATTCCGGTTGGGGAAACGTGTCCCTGAAGATCGGGGAAAATGAGCAATACAAGATTCTTGGGCTGCCACACCTTTCAACATTCAAGTTGATGAGCAGGTCCAATTGCGTGGATATTCTTCGCAACATCGTTGGGAACACGGATACTTCTAGAGCTGTGTAAACCCACGCAACGAACCCGCCGCTTGAGGAAAATGCGTCACCTTCCTTGCCCTCCCCTGAATGCCACGGGACAAAAGCCAAGTCCTTACTACCCCATCCTCTCACACAGTTCCAAGAATATTGCGCTTCATTAGATGCTGTCAGCATGAATTCTGCTTTCATCCGCAAATAAATCATTTGCGTTTGATACTTGCGCTACAGTCAGTCGGCATTATATTAAGATAATAAAGCCATGACGAGTTTAGGAAGGCGTTTGAATCCCCGATATCTGCGAGGTCATAAATTCAATGTATAGCTCCGTATCAAAAAATGATCGGGAAACCGCAAAAGAAATAATTCGAGTGCTCGTCACCTTCCTTCGCGAAGGTGGAAAATATATCAGTTATAGCGACCTAGCTGACAGATTGGGAAAGCCTGATATTTTAGCACGGCAGCTAGGAAAATATTTAGATGAAGTTTCAAGAATCTGCCTTCAGAACCGCATCCCGAACCTATCATCAATAGTAGTAATGAAAGATACTTTGAATTCTGCTACGCCTATGCCATCAAAAGACTCTTTTCAAAATGAATATTGGCCAATCAGCGGTGTAAAAAAGACAGAAATAGATTTAGCGCAAAAAGATGTTCATGATTTTGATTGGGATAATATTTCACTTGTGTTGTGACTATTTATAATTTATGCGTGGCTGCATATTTTTGAATTTTTGATATATGTTCAGTATGCACTTTTCCATCCGAAACTGTACTCCCACACTCCACTCATTCCACCTCGCATTTCTGTCCGAAAACACGTACATTGGCGTCATGAGAACGCTCTCATCAACCGACCTGCGTGCAAATCTGTTTTCAATCATGGATCGCGTCAACGATGACCATGAGCCGGTTATCATCAATCGCGCCAAGGGCAAGCCGGTTGTAATGGTATCCCTCGAAGACTGGTCCGCCATGGACGAGACCGCTTATCTCCTCGCATCGCCCGCCAACAGGGCTAGCCTCGAACAGGCGATTTCCGATGGGCAATCGGGAAAGCGGGTTGTCAAAAACATGGAAGAACTTGAGGCGTTTGAAGCCGAATGAGAAATGAGTTCCATGGGGGTGCCTGGGGGCCAATACCAGTATTGGGTCTTGCACGACAAAGCCGGGCTGAAGAAACTCAACCAGCTTATCAGGGAATGCCAGCGCCACCCTTTCGAAGGGACCGGTAAACCGGAACCGCTCAAGGGCAATCTTTCAGGCTATTGGTCAAGGCGCATTGATCGCGAGCACCGCCTGGTTTACCGGATTTCGCTAGATTGCCTGGAAATCATCCAGTGCCGCTATCATTATCGAGCCTTCGCCAATAGACTGTCAGCCAGAGGCGGAAACCACTCGAGAAAGCTCTGGATTTTTCCGGATCAACTGGGAAAATCAGTGGTCTGTCGACACAGAGAATTGATGTACACCATGTCTGACGCAGTCTTGATTGAAACCTTGAAAACACGGTTCGAAAGTAACATGCAACGCCATCCCGGCTTTGTCTGGGCGCAGGTAGAGGCGCGCCTGCTTGCAAATCCGGCAAAGTTGAAGGCTCTCGCCAACATGGAGCGCACTGGCGGCGAGCCGGATGTGGCTGTCCTTGACGGCGAAGGCGTCCTGACTTTCGTAGATTGTGCCGCCGAAAGCCCCATCGCTCGCCGCAGCCTGTGCTATGACCGAGCCGCGCTCGATGCCCGCAAGGCCAACAAGCCGGTTGGCGCTGCGGTTGAAATGGCCGCAGAGATCGGCGCTGAAATATTGAACGAGGCGCAATACCGAGCATTGCAAGGTCTGGGCGAGTTCGACAACAAGACCTCAAGCTGGATCAGGACGCCAGACCGGATCCGGGCACTTGGCGGCGCGATCTTTTGTGACCGGCGCTTCGGAACGGTTTTCACCTATCACAACGGAGCAGAATCCTATTACGCAGGACGCGGTTTCCGGTGCCTGCTTGAGGTCTGAAGAAACCTTTCCGCGCCAACGCACCTGACCAGCCCACTTCCTCCGCCCCAGGGCGCCAGCAACTTGACGTTCACGGTCAGCGTGATTTCCGCTTTCAACCCTTGAACAGGTTCTTTACGCTCACTGCCAGAGTGCAATTGCAAGCCGAGCAAAAATCGGAACTGACACCTTCCGGGCTGGCCAAGGCAACCTGTGTCAATTTTGCGGAGCGACCAATGCCGAAAATGATCCTTCTCCCAGTCATGATTGTTTTCATGTTGCAGCTTTTCGCAGGAAGTGCCGCCGCACAACAGGGCGAGGAAAAATTCCTGATGCCCAAGGTGCCGGGCTATGTCACCGGTTTCGTCGACAGAACATCCAAAATGCTGATGATTGAACTGGTTCCCGAGGGCCAGACGGTCGACGCCTGGACCGACATGATTACCTTCCAGATCTTTCGCCAGAGGGCTGACCTCAAGCCGGAGGCATATGAGAAGAGGCTCGTGACCTTGTGGAAGGACAGGTGCCCCGGTTCCGAATATTTGCCGATCACCAACAGCGTGGAAAATGGCTATCCCTCTTCCTTCTTTTTTCTCTACTGCCCGCTAAATCCGCAAACGAACCAGCCTGAAGCGACCTTTTTCAAGACGTTCCAGGGAAGGGATGCGTTCTATTCCGCACAAAAGGCATTCAAGTCAAAGCCCGACAAGGCCCAGGTGGCGGAATGGGGCGAGTTCTTTCGCAAGGTTGCAGTATGCGATTCCCGCCTGGCAGATCGGGCCTGTCCCGACCCGGAATAGACATGAGCGCGTGAACCGTGACGAATAACGACCGGCTGGCAATGGTGACCGCCACTTGCAAATAGCCATTGGCGACAAGGCCTTCTCCGAGACTGTCAGGCATGACCCGATCGATGAAACTGACGGACTGAAAATGACACAGAAAACCGACTTCAAGAAAACCCTCAAACACCTCTATGCCCCTTCGGCGAAGGAATGGGTCGAGGTCGATGTGCCGCCTCTCAGGTATCTCATGGTCGACGGAAAGGGATCGCCCGGCGAGGCCGCGGAATATTTCACCGCCGTCGAATGGCTGTTCTCGCTTTCCTATTCGCTCAAATTCATGTCGAAAAAGGAGCTCGGGCGCGACTATGCCGTCATGCCGCTTGAGGGGCTGTGGTTTGCCGATGATTTTTCAGCCTATACCCAATCCGGGCGCCGGGATGAATGGCGCTGGACGCTGATGATCCTGCAGCCGGACTGGATTACGCCGCAGATGGTCGAGACGGCAATCGACAAGGCGTTGGCCAAACGCGACGACAAGCCGGCAAGCCTTCGGCTCGAAACCTTCCATGAAGGGCGTTGCCTGACCAGGCTGCATATCGGCCCGTTCGCTGACGAAGCACCTGTGCTGCACCGCCTTCACCACGAGTTGATGCCTTCACTCGGGCTCACCTTCAACGGCAACCATCACGAAATCTATCTTTCCGATCCGCGCAAGACGGCACCCGAAAAACTGAAGACTGTCCTGCGCCAGCCAGTGCGTTCCGCCTGAGGCCGGCTTTTTCGGGGTGGCAAAGTTCGGCTAACCGTGCCAGCCTGAAATCCGGGCTTAGCGAGCGATTGTTGCGCCTCACATTCATGCCTTCGTTACAGCATGTGCATTTCAATACATCGGATGCACATCCACTGCTCCATATTCGACCTGCCACACCGCACTATTCCGGCTTGGCAATTCGCCCCAATGAGAAAACCGAAAGGTCGCCCCCAATGAAGAAACTGACGCAACGCCTGAGAAATACCCTCTCCGGCATCTTTACCGCCGCAGCCCTTGCCGTGGCACTGTCGGGCTCGATGCCTGCACCCGCAAGCGCCCAGAGCCAGCAGGCATTGCAGGTCTTTGCCAATTCAACCTATGGCTATTGCGATGCCAAGAAGGTCGCCGTGGTCTGGGGGATCGATATCGTTGCAGCCAAGGCCGTGATCGGCAACAAGATCATGGGCAATATCACCAATCTTGTCGACCAGGACATCGCCTCGACGGCTGGGCGCGTGCGCTGCAGCTGGGAAGATCTGCAGATGAGCTACAATGACGCCGTGGTCCTTGGCCAGTATTGGGGCCGCCAGCCGCATGAAGCCAAGGTCAAGGCCGCCGCAATTGCCACCGACTGGGGCCGCAAGCGCCTGTATGACTTCATCCTGGGGCAGACCGGCTATCAGATTTCCGGCTGACCTGCCCAGCCTGAGCGATGCAACCCTCATCCCCTGCTCCGGCCTTCCCGGCAGAATTTGCCTGGAAGGCCGGGTTTGAAATCGAGCTTGTCGCGCCGCGCGGAAAATCACGTCGCGACCTCGCCAATGCCATTGCAGAAACCCGCTCCGCCCGCGTGCAAACGCTGTTCTACCCGCAATCCGAAGTGAGCCAGGCACCTGGCGTTCCCGTCTTTGAAAACCTCGTGCTCGGCTTCGACGTCATCGGCGCAGATGGCAATGCCATTGCCCGCTGTGTCGATGATCTCACCATCACGCATGAACTGGATTTTGAAGCGCCATCACGCAAGGGCTGGTATCGCATAATATCCGATGACCCGCGCCTGATCGAACTTGCGCGCCTGACCTGTGATCCGACGGCGCGCCAAAGCGTGGCGCTGGCCCCGCTGGCAAAGCTTTTTGCCACCGAGCTTGGCCATGCCGATCATGACATGTTCCGCGTCACCGACAGGATGGGCCGCTCCATCGCCATCGCAGCTTCCCTGCCGGGTGAGCGCGAGCGCGTCTGCGAACTCATCACGCCACCCTTCGAGCGCGACCACCAGGGCGAACTGGCAACCCTGCTGGCGCAGGCGGCAAGGCTTGGTTTCACCGTGCCACAACAGGCCGCGACGCATATCCATTTCGACGCGACGCAGCTCAAGCAAACCGCAAGCTTCTGCCGTCTCGTCGAGATCTGCCATCGCTTCGGAGAAGAACTGAAAACGCATTTCCGCTCCAACCCGCATTGCCGCCGCGTTGGCCGCGTGCCAATGGAACTCGTCGCCCTCATCCGTCAGCCGGGCTTCGCCAAATCCGGCTGGAAGCCCGCCGCCCGCCAATTGCAGGGGCTGAAACTGTCGAAATACAGCGACTTCAACTTCATGAACATGGTGCATGACCTGCCGGGCAAGGACACCTTCGAGGTGCGCATCCTGCCTGGGTCAATGGACGCTGCCAATATCGCTGCCCAAGGCGCCTTCTTCGCCCGCCTGCTCGAATTCTGCATCGCGCGCGACAAGCCCGTTCCCGAAACATTCGATGCGCTGCTGCTGGCAATCAACGACTGAACAGACCGGCTTGCGCCAGCGGCAAAGCACTGCTATCCATTACTTTAGCAATTGCTAATACAGTTCGACACAGGGAAATTGCCCATGACCACGCTCATCCAGTGGCTCGACATGCTGCCATGGAACCTCATAATCATTGCCTGCCTGACGCTGGGTCTGGCACCGTTCTTTCCCGAGCCGCATATCTGGGAAAAGCTGAAAATGCTGGTCGCCGGCACGCTGGTAAAGCCAGTCGACATATTCGATTTGCTGATGCACGCCACACCCTTTATCCTTGCCGGACTGAAGCTCGCTGCAACGGCAATGAAGGGATAGGCATGTCATTTTTGAAAAAGCTGTTTGGCGGCGCCACCGCCGAAAATGTCCCTGTGAGCGAGGAGGAGCATGACGGCTATCGCCTCACCGCCACCCCGCAAAAGGATGGCGGCCAATACCGGCTTTGCGGCACGATTGCAAAAACCGTCAATGGCGTGGAAATGACCCACCGCCTCATCCGCGCCGATCTGTTCATGGGCGCGGAGGAAGCAAGCCAGGCGTTTTTCCGCAAGGCAAAACTGGTGATCCGTGAGCAGGGCGACAACCTGTTCAACTAATGCCTAGGGTCAGGACCCATTAATTTGGCTGCAATGGTCGGAGAGGATTTGTTCGGATACACGGAGCAAGTTCGCCGGAAGGCTGTAGCCTTTCAAGGACTTGCGACAAAGTAACCGGGCAAATCCACCCGATCCAAAGGACGATCGATCTGACTGCGATCTGCTGCGTCAAAACCCTTAACCGGGGGAAGAACCCCGCTTTGCGGGTTTTTCCTTGCATATCTTGTCATATCGAGCGCCATTTCAGTCAAATTAATGAGTCCTGACCCTAGCGCGTGGTGCAGACCCAGCGCTTGATGCCGCAATTGCCGGTATGTTGCTGGCAGCTATTGATCGCCTCATATTCGGCACGCTGGCGCGAGTCGCCCCAACCGCTGCCCCAGCCGCCATTATTGCCAATGGCCAAGGCGCCGCAGGCATTGCGGAACCAGATTGCCACCCGGCAGTCACCGGCATATTTGCGGCATTCGGCGAGCGCATGGCCTTCGGCCTGTCCGCGGCTCGGATAGTCGTAGGAATAGCCATGTGAGCCGGTATTGGGCGAATAGGCGATTGCGCCAAAATTGTTTGCCGACGCTACGCCGGGGCCAGCCAGTGTTACAGCAATTGCGACCGCACCAAGCGCCGCCAGGAAAACAGGTTTCATCCGTTTCTCTTTTCAATCCGGTTTTTGTTACGTGCCCCTGCCGCCAGACTTGCAGCCTTTTGCCACACTGGCAAGTGCGCAATTGGCGCGAGATTGAAGCCCTTTGCAACCGCGATGTTTCATGCACATATGAAAACGGGAAAGGGAATCGGCAGGGTATGGCAATCGAGATAACCGACAGCAAAGAACTTGAAGCCTGGCTTCAGGATAAGCCGAAGGAATGGTCCGCGCTGATTGCACATCGGGTGGCGCTGAGGGTCTGCCCGCTCATGCGCACTGAGTGGCTTTCCGACAGGCCTGTTGAACGAAAGCAGGGCTTGACCCTTGCTGTCTTGCGGGCAAACCTGTTTTCAGAGGCTTCGAAAACGTGGCCAACTACAGAAATCAATTCTGCTCGTGGTGCTGCTACTGCTGTTTTAAGTAAGTACAGTCGTGATGGTCGTGTTTTTTCTGCTTCTGCTCTTTTTGCTACTCTTCGTACTGCTGATGTTCCTGCGGCGGCGAAGGCTGCTGCTGTTGCTGCCGACAATGCTGCTGATCCTGCTCCTGCTGCTGTTTGGAACTCAATATCCACCGACCTGCAACTGCTTGAAGACAAGGGCCTCGAAGCCCTGCGCACTGCACCGATTTGGCATAGCGAACAACCAGACTGGTTTTCAACAAACTGGATTGGCCTGAAAGACGCCCTGCTGAAAGACAATCCCAACTGGCAGGTCTGGATCGATTTTCTGCAGCGCCGTTTCCTTGGCAAGCGCTCCCTGTTTGACCTCGCATCCGACAGCGAGAAGGAAATCATCGACGCCATTGTCAAGGAAGGCGAGCAATTCTGGGACCGCGATGCGCATGTGGTGAATGCGGATTTGGTGGCGAGGATCGAAGAGAGGCGCGGGGCGAAAGAAACTTTTTTTAAAGATGGAAATGAGGACCGGGTAAATCCTGAGCAAATATCTGAACCGGAAGCTCAGAAATCAGCAACGCTTCGGTTTGCCAACGATGCCAATGATCAAATTGTCATTGATGAAAATGCTTCGTCAATCGGACTTCTTTCTGATCAAGCAGCACAGGAGCGTCATTCTGAAGTCTTGCGCCAATGCAACCGCCTTGTTGGCGCATTTGATCCGAACGAGCGAGGCGCGAATGCTGCCAGGGAACTGGTTGAAGACGTTGAGCTTTATAGAAATTCGCTTGGTACAAGCGCTTCAGAGGCGAAGCCTGATTTTCTTGTACCTCGCGGCGATGCACTCAGGGAGTATTACAAAGCTCAAAAAAACAAAGACGAGTTTTCCGATCTGCCAACACTATCGGACAAATTTCTCTTGGGTTTGGACCGGCTGATAAAGGCTCACAACCAATATGTGAATCTTGATCCCCAGCTTTCCGCCCGTGACGAAGGATTGTTAGGCCCCGACGCAACTAAATTGCTTGTTGATCCTGAGGGCGGTCAAAAGGTTGTTGCCGATGCCGTTCGCACTGGGGCTGCAAACGCCGAGATTGAAACGGCGACGGCGATAGAAGCCAAAGTTGCACCATCAAATCCCGACCCGAACAACAGAATATCAAGGCGTTATTCTGAAGCGATTAAGAACCTGGCCCGCCAGGTGCTTGGCAATGCGCTATCGTTTGCGCGTTTGGCTTGGCATCACAAGGGCAAAGTGGGCACTGCTGGTGCAGGTCTCTTGGGGGCAGCAAAATGGGCTCTTGCGCATGAAGCTTGGCTACTGGAGACTTTTGCCAACAATCCGGGAATGCGTAAATTGATCGAGCAGTTGCTGGCTTTTTTGAAAACGCTCCCCTTGTAACCCCCCGGCAGCCGTCATTCCGGGGCGGCATGGCCCAACCCGGAATCCAGTGCCATGGTGCTGAGAAATTCGCTCAGCAGTTCCCCCCCACTTGCGATTTTCAGCACTTGGCTTCGCCAAGATACTGAAATCGCTTTCTCCCCCTCAAGGGGGGAGAGGACACCGCCTCGATTGTCGTGCCTGATAAAGGCACCGTTCCAGCCTCCTCCCCCCTGAAAACAGAATGCGGGGAGGCACGCGACTGCGAGCGCAGCGAAGCAGAGCGGGTGGGGGGTAAGCCCCTCCCCCCAAAACAATATCTGGGGAGGGGTTGGGGAGGGGACTTGCGCAAGGGAAGAACTACACCCCGGCCTTCCCCTCTCTCAGCCGTCATTCCGGGGCGGCGTAGCCGAACCCGGAATCCAGAGTCGTAGCCTCACAGGACTGGATTCCGGGTCCGCCGTTCCGGCGTCCCGGAATGACGGCGTGAAAAAAATCTATCCCCGCCTCACGAACATCCCCCTATCATCCTCGCACTGTTGTCCGCAGCAAACGCCGGTCTGATATCGCCGTCGGGTTCGGAGGACTTCAGCAGCGAAGCGGTTGTGGCCATGGGTTCGAAAATGTTCCGTGGGCAACCTTGAGCGTCAGCGGTTCGTGCGCCTCAGGCACCGGCTGACTGCAAAAATCTTCGCGCGGTGCGGTGCGGGCAAGCGCACAGCCCAGATTAGAAGGCGACACCGCATCGCGGTTTGCTCTCTTGATCTGGTTCAGACCTTGCGCGGCGACCGCTCGACGCGGTCTTCACGTGCGGTTTGAACATTTTACACAGTTCAAATCTTGCGCTTCGGCCTGCGGCCTCAACGTGCGATTTGAACGTTCTTTCTTATACCACGGACGGGAATTCCGCCGCGTGAACGTGAATCCGTGCCTCCCCTTCCAGCACAGGCTTCGCCGCAGCACGGTTTCCCCCGCGAAATCCGGTTCACCAAAGTTTCACTTGTCAAAATCGGGGAAAAACGGCACATTTCACCGGTTCGGGCATTTGCGAACTAGACTGAAAGACCGATAACTTCGCCTGATGGCGTGCAATTCGCTGACTGCATCTGACGGGATCAGCCAGCGCCGGGGTCAAAACCGGGACACGACATCGGGAGAAACGGCGCACCGGGCGCGCCAATATGAGAGCCCGGGTATTCGGCCAAGGACCGGACGCGCCACGGCGCTGACGGACTGCGGCATGAACGCGGTAAATGGCTCTTTCCGACTATCAAAATGTGCTTGCCCGATCACGCGCCGCAAATGCGGAGCGTCAAGCCATGCTTTCCGGCGGGATTTTCCAGTCATGGGCCGCCGGTCGGCCTTTGACAGTCAGACGGTTGGGCGCAGCCCCTCCGAAGCAGGAAAAACAGCCATGAGCCAGAGCGGCACCGTAAAATTCTTCAATACCGACAAGGGTTTCGGCTTCATCAAGCCGGACAATGGCGGACCGGACATCTTCGTCCATATCTCGGCAGTACAGGCCTCCGGCCTTCAGGAACTGACCGAAAACCAGAAGGTTTCGTTTGAAACCGAGCCGGACAAGCGCGGCAAGGGCCCCAAGGCGGTCAATCTCAGCGTCGGCTGAACTGGTTGTAAAATCGCGGAACTTTGAAAACTGCGAAGAGCGGCATGGTTTTTGCCGCTCTTTTTTGTGCCGATCCGAATGGCCGGCACCTTTCTTCCGGGCGTGCATCAGCTTGGCAGGAAGACAATGACAATCCAGCAATTTGTCTATTGCTGTTAACCCAACGTAAATGATAAAATTCTACCTTCGGGATGTGAGGGATCGGCGCCTTCCCCCAATACCCAGGGCGCTGGCAAATGACCCCACAGGATAAATGCCTGTGTGTTCCCAGGGGCCGAGACGCTTCCTGGAAACATACTGATCCCTCACACCCCATCCAAAATTTCGAGCTTTACCCCGCTCCATTCAGGAACGGATTGGTCGCGCGCTCCCTGCCAAAGGTGCTTCCCGGCCCGTGCCCGCAAATGAAGCTGACATCGTCGCCCAGCGGCAGCAGCTTGTTGGTGATCGAGGCAATCAGCGCCGCATGGTCACCACCGGGCAGATCCGTCCTGCCAACCGAGCCGTTGAACAGCACATCGCCAACATGGGCAAATCGCGCTTCCCTGTTGAAGAAGACAACATGACCCGGCGCATGGCCCGGACAGTGGAAGATCTCGAACTTGTGCCCGGCAATGTCAACGCTGTCACCCTCATCAAGCCAGCGATCGGGCGCAGCATTGCGGTAGCCGCCCGCAACGCCAAACATTTGCGCCTGCTTTTCAATGCCTTGCAGCAGCGGCTTGTCGGCTTTATGCGGACCGATGATCTCGACGCCAAGTGCCGCCTTGAGTTCCTCCGCCCCGCCCGCATGGTCGATATGGCCATGGGTCAGATAGATCGCTTCGACCTTGATGCCGGTCTGGGCAATCGCATCCACAATGGCCTCGACATCACCGCCGGGATCAAAGACCGCGCCGCGTTTTGACACGCTGTCCCACAACAGGAGGCAGTTTTGCTGGAATGGCGTCACCGGCACGATGGCCGCCTGCAACTGGCCCTTTTCCGCGTCATTCATGCTGGTTCCCTCCTGAAGTCTTTCCTGCATACCGAAAAAAGATCAAAAACAAAAACGGGCGGCCCACTGGACCGCCCGTCATGCCTTCACAGCGTGAAGATTATTTCTTGCCGCCGAGCACCGCACCGGCAATCGCGGTCAGCACGCCGCCGCCGCCGAGGCCGCCAACGATATTGCCGATCAGCGGGCCCATGTCCATTGCCGATGTGGCATCGCCGCCCATCATGCCGGCAATGATCGGACCAAGCGCCATGCCGCCGCCAACGCCGCCCACGGCACCAGCGATCAGTTTTGGCAGCAAGCCCATTGCAGCCTGCTTGACGATATTGCCGACAATGCCGCCGCCAACCGCGCCGGAAATTGCCTGAATGATGATTGGAATGAGTGCTTCCATGATTCCTGTCTCCCGTCTGGCCGCGAATTCTTTCGCGTGCACATCAAATGCCCGCAACCGGGCACCAAGCAGTCGTATCGGTTTGGCAGAAAAAATTCAAAGGAAAATTAACGTTACGTTAAGGAATTGGCACCACGCGCGCCATTTTCACGGCGCGAATGATGCCACCATTGCCTCAAGCCGCCTTGATTGCCGGTTTGCCGCGCACTTCCGCATCATAGTCTGCCATCAACACCTTGCAGACCTCGCCCGGCGTGAATTTGTAGGGCCCGATTTCGGAGACCGGCGTTACTTCTGCAGCGGTTCCCGTCAGGAAGCATTCACCGAAGCTGGAAAGCTCGTCGGGCATGATTGCCCGCTCCACGATTTCATAGCCGCGACGGCGTGCGAGCTCGATTACCGTGCGCCGCGTGATACCGTCAAGAAAACAGTCAGGCTTCGGAGTGTGGATGGCACCATCACGGGTGAAGAACACATTGGCCCCGGTTGCCTCTGCCACCTGCCCGCGATAGTCGAACATCATTGCATCGGCATAGCCCTTGGCCTCGGCGGCATGTTTGGACAGCGTGCAGATCATGTAAAGACCGGCGGCCTTCGCGAAGCTGGGTGCCGTTGCCGGATCAGGCCTGCGCCATTTCGCAATATCGAGGCGGATGCCCTTGAGCTTTTCTTCCGGCTTGAAATAGCTTGGCCATTCCCACGCCGCGATTGCCACATTGATGCGATTGTTCTGCGCGGAAACACCCATCATTTCGCTGCCGCGCCACGCGATTGGGCGGATATAAGCGTCGCGCAATCCCTGCCTGGCGATCTCGTCAATGC
>JAGRLM010000134.1 GCA_020441795.1 Nitratireductor sp. | reverse complement strand
ATTGCGTCGGGCAATGTGGAAATCCTGGAGCCGAAGGGTTCAAGGATTTTTGCCGAGGAAATCGACATCACCGATGACTTCCGCGACGGGTTCATCTCCTCGCTGCGGGTCGAAACGGCTGACAACACCCGGTTTGCGGCTGAAAGTGCCGAGCGCCGTGATGGCGAGATTTCCGTTTTCAACCAGGGCGTCTACACGGCTTGCGAGCCGTGCAAGGACCATCCCGAGCGTCCGCCCCTTTGGCAAATACGCGCCAATCGCGTGATCATCAACAACAGGACCCGGCGGGTCGAATATGAAGGCGCCAGCTTCGAGCTTTACGGCAGACCGATTGCCTATCTGCCCCGGTTCAGCCATGCGGATCCGTCCATCAAGCGCATGACCGGCTTCCTGGTCCCCTCGCCCAGCTATTCACAGAATCTCGGCTTTGGCGTGCGCCAGAGCTTTTTCTGGGCATTGGCTCCCAATTACGACCTGACGCTTTCGGGCACCTATTATTCGAACCAGGGGTTCCTTGGCGAGGCGGAGTGGCGCCACAGGACCGAGCTTGGCGAATACAATCTGAAGATCGCAGGCATCAATCAGAAAACGCCAAAGGATTTTGACGCAGTCGCGATCGATTCCAACGAAACCGATCGCGTGGCAGTCATGAGTGCCGGTCGGTTCGACATCAATGATCGGTGGAAATTCGGCTGGAACGGGCTGTGGCAGAGCGATGGCAACTTCGCCAAGACCTACAATCTGGACAACTACAATTTCCGTGACATCACGAACGAAGTTTACCTGACGGGCCTTGCAGGCAAGAACTATTTCGACCTGCGCGCACAAAACTTCATCGTTCAGGATGACCGTATTGATCAGGATGGAAATCCATTGAATGGCAACCAGAAGCTGGAGGACCAGCAGGGCAATGCCTATCCTGTATTCGACTATAACCGTGTGTCGGACGATCCCGTAGCCGGCGGCGAAGCGTCTCTGGACATCAATTTCCGCAACATCCATCGCGGTGCTCCGCAGGTCGTCAACAATGACGGCATAGTTGGCAATACCGATGATCGGTTCCACGGCATTGAAGGGCACAATCAGCGTCTGAGCCTGGAGTCGGAATGGAAACGCAGCGACATCGTCAATGGTGCGGTCCTGACCGCCTCCCTCAGTGGACGAGCCGATGCGGCATGGATGCATACCGGTATACCGTCACCAGCTGTCAATCCGCTGACATCCAATGACAGCGTCTTCCGCGGAATGGCGACGGGAATGCTCGAAATCCGCTATCCGCTGGTTGCCCATGACAATTACGCAACGCATGTGTTCGAACCGATTGCGCAAGTGATGGTTCGTCCGAACGAAACCCATATCGGCGAATTCCCCAACGAAGATGCCCAGAGTTTCGTCTTTGACGCATCAAACCTTTTCCGCCGCGACAAGTTCTCCGGTTATGACAGGGTGGAAGGTGGATCGCGGGCCAATGTCGGCTTCCGCTATTCAGCAACGTTCCGCAGTGGCGCGACACTCGATGTGGTGGCTGGGCAATCCTTCCATCTTGGCGGGGTGAACTCCTATGCCGTCAGCAACAAGGATACTGTCAATGCCGGCATGGAATCAGGGCTGGAGACAGCCCGCTCCGACTATGTTGTGGGTGCCAATCTCTCCAGCGGCAGCGGTCTCTCGGTTGGCCTGGGTGGACGATTTGACGAAAAGAACCTGACTTTCCGCAGGGGCGAAGCGACCTTGCGCTATGCAACGCCGATTGCCGCCCTTTCAACGTCCTACAACTTCATCGAGGCACAGCCAAATTACGGCTTTACCGACAATCGCCATGAAGTCTCTGGTTCGGCGAGTGTGAAGCTGACCGACACCTGGCGGGGCTTTGGTTCATTCTCATACGACATCGAGAACAAGCAGCTTTATTCGCACGGATTTGGCCTTGCCTATGATGACAGTTGCTACTCCTTCTCGGTTGCCTATAACCGGTCGGAAACGCGATATTCAGGCAATCAAACCGAAACATCGCTTCTGTTCCGGTTTGGCCTGCGCACCATCGGCGATTATAACTACAAATATTCGCTGGAAGACAGCCAGTAGGCCGGACAGAATGCCGACAGCCATCCTCAACCACAGTTTTGCCTTATCTCATGCCCACAAGTCTGCCTTGGACCATGCGGCCGTCATGGCACAGATGGGCCGGAAAGGGCGAAATGCTGTCTGAGTTGAAAAAACCGGAAACAAGGCTTGTATTGTTGCTGGCCTGCGGCCTCGGCTTGTCGGCCTGTACAGGATCGACTTCGGCAATCGACAGCGCGCGTCCGGCAAAGACAGCGACCGCGCAAACCGATACCGAGGTTGCCAGTGATGACGCCGGCGTTGAGGGCGCGAAAGTCATCCGCCAGCGTTCCACCGTTGCGCAAAAGGGAACCTATATCAAGGTTCTGGTCAATGGTGAGCCGATCACCAATTACGATATCCAGCGACGCGCAAAATTCCGTCAGGTCAGGCGTTTGAAGGCGACAACTTCCGAAACCGAAAAGGAATTGATCGACGAAAAGCTGAAACTGCAGGAGGCTTCCAAGCGCGGCCTTGTCGCAAGCGATGCGCAGGTCAATGCCGCCTTTGCCAATTTTGCCCAGAACAACCGCTCGACACCGGCCAAGATTTCTTCAGACCTTGACCGTATCGGCATTGGCGCACAACATTTCAAGGAATTCATCCGGGCGCAAATCAGCTGGAGCCGGACTTTCAGCAGCAAGCTGCAATCCGAAGCCGTGTCGAAGAACGAGAGCGGGGCTATTTTCGATTTGCGGAAATCGGGAAGCAGCAAGCCGCAGACAACCGAATATCAACTCAAGGAAATCATTTTTGTCGTGCCGGAAGACAAGCGCAAGACAATGATGAAAACCCGCAAGCAGGAGGCGCTCGGCTTCCAGCAGAGATTTGCGGGATGCGACACGCTGTTCGACCAGGTCAAAGGATTGCGGGATGTGGCAATCAAGGATGCCGGAAGACTGATGCAGCCCGAGCTGCCGCCACTTTGGAAAAAGGATATCGAGGCGACCAGCGAGGGTCAGACCACTGCGCCCAAGGAAACCGAAAAGGGCATAGAGCTGATTGCGGTGTGCAAGGCCCGGCTGACCTCGGACGACCGCGCTGCCGAAGTAATGGCGAAGTCCGAATTGTATGACAGCCTTGAGGCCAAGGGCGATACAGCCGCGGACGATTATCTGGCAGAGCTGCGCAAATCTGCTACCATCGTCTACAAATAGCGTCAGCCCCATGGTTCGCGCCCCATCTTCCCGATTGGCGCCTCTGGCAGTGACCATGGGCGAGCCGGCAGGCATTGGCCCCGACGTATTGATCAGCGCATGGGTCAATCGGGAGGCGAATTCCCTTCCGCCATATTTCGTGTTGGGCGATCCGGATTTCCTGGAGGAGCGGGCGAGGCTGCTTGGTCATGAATTGCGTACCCGAACGATCAATGCAGGGGAACGTATCGAACCGGGTGATCCGCGCATGGCCGTATTGCCCCTTTCGGGCAGGTTCCATGCCAGACCGGGCCTGCCCGACCCACGCGATGCGGCATTGGTGATCGAAGCGATCACGCGTGGCGTTGAACTTTCACTGGCGGGAACGGTCAGCGGGATAGTCACCTGCCCCATCAACAAGAAGGAACTTTATGCAGCGGGTTTCGAGCATCCCGGCCATACCGAATTCCTCGCCGAACTCGCTGAACGCGGCACTGGCAGAGCCTGCAAGCCGGTAATGATGCTGGCCGGGCCGGACATTCGTACCATTCCGGTCACGATCCATATCCCGCTGATGGAGGTGTTTAGCCACCTGACCAGCGCGCTGATCGTCGAATGTGCACTAATAGCCGATGCTGATCTGCGGGCGCGTTTCGGCATTGATGCGCCGCGGCTTGCAATCGCGGGCCTCAATCCGCATGCGGGCGAAGGCGGGACGATGGGGCGCGAGGATATCGAGATCATCCAGCCTGCCGTCGAAACCCTGAAAGCGCGCGGGGTGATTGCCAATGGTCCATTGCCTGCAGATACGATGTTTCATCCCGCCGCTCTGGCAAGAGCTGATGTAGCAATCTGCATGTATCACGATCAGGCGCTGATCCC
>JAGRLM010000133.1 GCA_020441795.1 Nitratireductor sp. | reverse complement strand
GTGTTGTTGTTGCCGTTGGTGTGCTGGGTTCCGCCCATGCACCAGATGACAGTGCCGGGTCGATTGTCGACCATCAACCGGGCAACACGGCGCAATTGCGAGCCGGGAACGCCGGTAACCTTTTCGGTTTCCTCAGGCGTCCAGCGCGCAACCTCGGTACGGATCTGGTCCATACCCCATACACGCTGCTGGATGAACTGCTTGTCCTCCCAGCCATTCTCGAAAATGTGGTAGAGAATGCCCCAGACCAGCGCCACGTCGGTGCCGGGACGGAAGCGCACATATTCGTCTGCATGGGCCGCCGTACGCGTGAACCGCGGATCACAGACTATCAATGGCGCGTTGTTTTCCTCTTTCGCCTTGAGCAGGTGCATCAGGGAAACAGGATGCGCTTCGGCAGGATTGCCGCCGATCAGGAAGATCGCCTTCGAATTGTGGATGTCGTTATAGGAGTTTGTCATCGCTCCATAGCCCCAGGTATTGGCAACGCCAGCGACCGTGGTCGAATGGCAGATGCGGGCCTGGTGGTCGACATTGTTCGTGCCCCAATAGGCAGCGAATTTGCGGAACAGATATGCCTGCTCGTTGGAATGCTTGGCCGAGCCAAGCCAGTAGACCGAATCTGGGCCGGCGCTGTCACGCACTTCCGTCATCTTGTCACCAACTTCGTTGATGGCATCATCCCAGGAGATGCGCTGCCATTTTCCGCCAACAAGCTTCATGGGATATTTCAGGCGGCGCTCACCATGGGCATGCTCGCGCACTGCAGCACCCTTGGCGCAATGCGCACCGAGATTGAAGGGAGAATCAAAAGCCGGTTCCTGGCCGATCCAGACGCCATTGGTCACTTCTGCAATTACCGCGCACCCAACCGAACAATGGGTGCAGACGGATTTCTTGAGTTCGACTTTCCCGGCATCACTTGCTGCAGCCTCTGCCTTGCGCACCATCCCGCCCGAAAGCGTGGAAATCGCAGCAGCACCGCCTACAGCAAGTCCAGAGCGTTTGAGAAAGGCGCGCCGGTCAACGGTGGCGTTTCCAAGCCCTGTCAGCATCGAGGACAGCCGGGGGCCTTTCGCAACCCCATTTGTCTTCTTCCTGAGCATCTTGATTCTCCTGAATTTTATGAATTGCAGCCGCGGTCATTCGCGACGCCGGTTTTCAAGTTCAAACGCCTGTCAGCGTCAGAAACGTGCGAGATCGTAAAATGTCCTGACATGGTCAGTCTCGCGATAGCCGGAATTTTCCGGATGGACAGCCGTTTCCGCGCTTGCCACTTCGCCTGCCGCAAGCGTTGCGCCACCGGCGACTGCTCCCAGGCCCGCGAATTTGAGAAATCCGCGTCGGTCTGTCTTCAGCTTCTCAGCTTGTTCGTTCATGCCTCTCTCCCTTCTCCTGTCTCCACTTCGTCCGGCAATCCGAGCGGGAGGGAAACCGTATCCCGCTCATGCCCACAGCCTACATGGCGAAGGCTGCATTCTCGATGTCCATGAAAAGCCGCCCTGCCCGCCCCAGGGGTCGGTAGAGAACTGCCTTTCTGGCCTTTTCCAGGTCGCCAAAAAAATGTGGCAACCACGAATTGAGGTGTTTTTCAAAAAACCGGTGCTGTTCCTGATGCGAAAGGGGTGCGTTGAATTCCCCCTCGATCAGACCCGCCATCATTTCCATCAATGCGCCGGCATGATCTTCGGGTTCATGCACATCCGGATTTCGTTCGATACCAAGATCAGCCATGTCATTGCGCAGGCGCGCAAGCGGCTTTTCGTTGAGGAACCCGGTCAGGTAATAGGAGCCATAGGGCAAAAGCTCACCGCGCCCGACACCGATGAAGAGGTCGTGATACTCGTCTTGTGCATCATGGAGTTCTGTCTGGCAGGCGGCCATCGCCATTTCGCCAAGCGCTGTGCCGAGTTCGCTGTCATCGCCGTTGAGGCCGCCAAGGATTTCAAGGAGCCGGGCATCAGGCGCACTGGCAAGGCAACGCGCAAACAGCCGATAGATTTGCGAGCGCAACCTGTCTGTCTCGTCTATCTGGTGATCGAGCTTTAATGACGTTGGCTGCACTTCGTTTCTCCCGCACTGATAAAATCAAACGTGAGACAATGACGCAAACGGTAAAGCCCGCATTGTGATCGCCTCCGAGGCAGAACCGGAATTTTTGCATGATTACGCATGAGAACAACGATATTCATGCGGGCTAACGATTAGCCGGTTCACCATATCGGCGAAGAAACGGGCCGGACCGGGGAGAATACCGATAAAAAAGACTCAAAAGCAGCAGCTGGCTTTTGACATCCCGGCGGTTTGTGATAAATCGGCGCATCGCAACCGTTCTTGCGGGTGTGGGCGCATAGCTCAGTTGGTAGAGCAGCTGACTCTTAATCAGCGGGTCATAGGTTCGATCCCTATTGCGCCCACCATATTTTTCAATGGGTTAGTTGTAGTTGGAGGTCTGCGCGCTTCGGGTGGGCAGACATGCGATGCAAGCCCGTGCATTTGTCCGGCCGGTTGCGGGTGAACACGCTATTCAAGCCGCCCTGCGCCGTAGCACTTTTTGAACAATTCGCTTCGATTGGACGCTGGGGTTTTGGGTCCCGGCAAGGAGCCATAGACGAAGCGGTGTGGGCACCGTGAGGCTTTCGAGAAACTGTCTGGTGCGACACTGTCCGGGACGCAAAAAGCCAGGTCCATGCGTGGCCCGGCAGTCGGGCTGTCAGGACGCCAGGCCGTCAGAACTTGTAGCCGATCCTGACAGCGTACTGGTCGAACTTGCCTTCGAAGGGCTGTCCGTCAAACTCGCCATACCATCCATGCGAATATTGGGCACCAAGGATCACATGGTCGGTGACTGCAATGTCAAAGCCAACACCAACATTCGGTTTCCAGTCGGCAAAGCCGACATTGACGGTGTAATAGGACATGCCGGCAAGGGCATAGATCTGGACACGGTCGATATTGAGGCCGATCCTGCCGCGAAGGGCGTGAACATCCTCGACATAGACCGGGATCGGGCCAATACCGCCATTGTCGACAAATTGCATGTCGAGCGGCATGTATTCGTATTCCGCGCCAATCGAGAAGCGCCCCATGTCGAACTGGTATCCGGCATGGACGCCGAATTTCTGGACCTCACCGGTAAAGGTCGTTGGTCCGAGAATGAAGGTGGGATCGTAGTCGACGATGGAATTCGATCCGTAGGTGACGCCGACATAGGCGCCTGTCCAGGAGAAGCCGCCCTTCCCCGGATCATCAGCGATTGGCCCACCAAGCGTGTGGTCAGCCGCAATCGCCGTATTCGTTGCGCACAGCACGCCAGCCAGAACAAGGATCAATGAACGCATTTTGCTGTTCCCCATGGAATTCGTATGGGAACAAGGTAAACAGACAGGGTTAACGGCTGGTTAAAGGGCTGAAATGTCTGGTTTTTCGGTCAAACTGGACAAACCAGGCCCATTCCCGGCTTTGGAGAAAAAAGCCTGAATTGAGCGAAATCTTTCACTTGAACAGAAGATTTATGCCGCTTTTACCACTTTTTTGCTGTCAATTTGCACTTCGACCAAGGGCAGAACCGATCTTTCGTTTTCGAAATAGGCGGCCAGATTCTGCTCATTGAGGGGCTTTGCAAAGAAATATCCCTGGAACTGATGGCAATTTATGCTCTTGAGGAAAGTAACCTGCTCGGCTGTCTCCACGCCTTCAGCGATGATCCCGATATTGAGGGATTCGCCAAGCGCGGAAATCATCCGCAAGATTGCGCGGGCGGCTTCGTCGCTGGCTATGCCATTGACGAAAGAGCGGTCGACCTTGATCTTGTCAAACGGGAATTTCAGGATGTAGGAAAGGCTGGAATAGCCCGTGCCAAAATCATCCAGTGCAATCGTAACGCCGAGGCTCTTGAGTGCCTTGAGGATAGAAAGCGCTTCCTCTGTATTGTTGATAAGCAGGCTCTCGGTGATTTCGAGCTCGAGGCGGTGTGGATCAAGGCCCGTCTGCTCCAGCGCTTCCCTCACATGACCGACAATATCGGACCCCATGAAATGGTGGACGGAAAGATTGACGGCCACAACCACTTCACCTGGCCATGTCTTGGCTGACTGGCAAGCCTTGAGGATGGACCAACGGCCGATTTCCTGAATGAGGGATGATTGCTCGGCAATCGGAATGAATTCGAATGGTGGAACGAGGCCCCTGATGGGATGGTTCCAGCGCATCAGGGCTTCCATTGACGTCGCCTTGCCCGTATCGGGTGATACCAGCGGCTGATAGACCAGTTCGAATTCCTGATTGTCGATTGCCGAGCGCAATTCGGCTTCCAGCGTCCGCTTCTCGCGCTCATCGGCATCCATCTGGGTCTCGAAGAAACGGAA
>JAGRLM010000132.1 GCA_020441795.1 Nitratireductor sp. | reverse complement strand
TCATTTTGAAGTCTCCACTTTCTCACGGTGTTGTTTCAGGGTGTTGGTTCAGTCTCTTCCGGCTGGCTTCTTGCCGCTGCCGATGATCAACAGATAGACCTGTTCGAAAGCCAAGATTGTGCATTTGTGCACAAGCCCGCACTGCAGCGCATGACGCTCGAAAATTGGCATTTCCCGGTTTTACGGTTCAAAACCGTCCCTCAAACGCCATGGTAAAGCATCAATTAATCTGCCGCATACCCCATCTGGGGTATGCGGCATCCTTAATTTCTCGCTAGTCTGACAATCATGGAAGCTCTCACGGGGCAGTCTTCGGCTTCCGGAACATTGATTTGTTATGGAGAAATTCGATGACAACCACCCCCGTGACATGGCTTGGCGCAATTGACGTTAACGACGGCTCCAACGAAACAGGCGATCAAATTGCACCCCGCATCACGGAATTGCGCGATGGCCGCATTCTGGTTTCCTGGCGTGATGACGGCGATAACTACGACAACCGCGTAAACGGCGACTTCATCGGGCAGTTGTATGAGATGGACGGAACGCCCATCGGCAATCCGTTCCTGATGAACACCATTTTCCACGGTGGAACCAGCTATCCCAACAGCAATGACGAGCGCGGTCACGATGTGGTTGCAATGCCGGATGGCGGATGGATGATCGTCTACCAAGACGACAACAACAGCGCGACATTCATACGCGCCGAGCGCTTTGATGCCACTGGAATCCTGACTGGAAACTATACTCTTGCCAGCGGCACCAACACCAATGGCGACAATGTCTCCGATCCATCCATTGCCACCAATTCAAGTGGCGACTGGGTGGTCACGTTCTCGCGCCAGGATGGCAATGGCACTGATACCGAAGGCTTCGTGTTCGACAACAACACTTTCTTGCCGCTGGATGATTTTGGCAGCCGCAGCGAAGAAGGCTGGTCAACTGCCGGCTTGCCTGCGCCAAACGACACTGCCTATCTCTCCAACGGCAATATCGTGACGGTCAATGAAGATTATGCAGGTTTCAGCAGCCACACCCGCATCAATGTCCGCGTGAACGAACCCGACGGCACCACAATATCAAGTTCCCTGACTGAAACCGGCTCCATCGCCACCGCTGTCTTCCGCATGGACTTTCCGCGTGTCAGTGAAATCCCGACCGGTGGCTTTGTCGTCACCTACATCTACAGCAGCGGCAATACCAGCGGCGTGCGGGCCGCAGTCTATGCCAATGACGGTTCCACGGTAGTAAACCGCTTCTTTGTCGAATCCGGCTCGCTTGCATCGGGAAACCCGTTCAGGTTTTCTGACGTTGTTGGGCTCAAGGATGGCGGGTTCATTGTCGCCTGGGAGGAAAGCAACCAGCTTCACATCCAGCGCTTCGATGGCAGTGGCGGCACTATTGGCGCGGAGCGCATTTTCACCGGCATCAACCCGGGAAATTCCGCTACAAGCAGTTTTGAAGCCTTTGACATGCGGCTGATGCAGGATGGACGGGTGGCTATTACCTGGGTCGAGGACAGCCAGAGCGGGCTGAACATCGGTGACCAGGTGCAGTTCATGATCCTTGACCCGCGCAATGATGGCATCACGATCAATGGTACATCCGGTATCGATGGCCTGACCACGCCGGTCGGTGGAGCCACGGTCAATGCGGGTGCTGGGGCGGATAATGTGCTGGGCCACAATGGCAACGACACCTTCATCGACAATGATTTCACCAGTGGCGATCATTATGACGGGCGCGGCGGCATTGACACCATCGACTACAGCAGCGTCACCTTCGCAGGTTCCACGACCATTGACCTTGTCAATGGCACGGTCATCAACAGCTTCAGCAGCCTTTTCGACTATATCGAAAACATCGAGAACGTGGTCGGCAGCCAAGGCAATGACACCATTGTCACCGTGTTCGACACGACCAATGTTGACGCTCAGGGTGGCAATGACAGGGTCGTGGTCAATGATGCTGTAGCCAATGGGGACGTTTACAACGGCGGCTCCGGCACGGATACATTCGACATTTCCGGGTTGACCCAGCTGGTCGCTTCTCAAGTTCATCTTGGCATCAGCCAGTGGACCCTGCTCGGCGGCACCGAGACCATCAACAATTTCGAAAATGTCTGGGGCGCCAACAACGTCAATGTCACCGAAACCATTATCGGCACTATCGGAGCAAACGAACTTCGCGGGAATGGTGGCGATGACATCATTATTGGTGGTGGTGGCCTGGACCAGATGTTTGGCGGAGATGATGATGACCGCTTTGAAATGGCGATTGGCGATATTGTTTCCGGTGAGACGGTAAATGGCGGAGCCGATTTCGACACCATCGCCCTGTATGGGAGCGCTGGCGCATTTCACATTGATTACATCACCACCCTGGTGAGCATTGAGGAACTGGAACTGGGTAGCTCGCTCAGCAGTGGCTTCAATACCCTGTATTTCAACGCCAACCAGTTTTCCGGCGGATTTGCGGCTGATGCCCAGTTCCTCGGCACCGGCAATTCCGAGCGCATCTTTGTCACCATGGGAGCAGCGACCCACCTGGACATGTCGCAGCTCGTATTCACCAACTGGGGCTATACGCTGAATGACGAAGACGTTGTCATTACCGGGGACGCCAGCCACGAAACCATCACCGGAACACGCCTTGACGACGAAATCCTTGGCGGGGACGGCAATGACATCATTGATGGCGCTACCGGTGACGATTTCCTTGATGGTCAGGGCGGCACCAACACGGTCTCCTATGCGTCAGCCATCGCAGCGGTGACCGTTACCCTCGCCAACCAGACCAATTTCCAAAACACGATTGGAGCCGGCATCGACAGTCTGCGCAATTTCAGCCATCTGACCGGCTCGGACCACAGTGACACGCTAAGCGGAAATACCGGCGCAAACATTATCCGCGGTGGCAAGGGCGAGGACACGATAGACGGCGGCGGCAATTACACTTCCGGCACCGAACAACTGCTGGGCGAGGATGGCAACGACACCATCATGCGCCGCCACTCTTCGACCGCCGATACCACCACATATGACGGCGGTAACGATACCGACACGCTGGTCGGTTTCGATCTTCTCAACAACGCGGTCGTGGATTTCGAAAACGGTGAAATCCGCATCAACGGCCTTCGCCAGGACTTCATCCTCAACTTCGAAAACTACGAAGGCGCTAACGCCGAAGGTTTCATCGGCAATAGCCAGAACAACATCGCTACTTTTACCGGCAATTTCGTCAACGTGATCGACGGCAGAAACGGCGATGACGAGATCCATGCCGGCTCCGGAAATGACGTGATTACCGGCGGGCTCGGCCGCGATGACATGTATGGCGACGCAGGCAATGACCGCTTCATCCTGCGCGAATTGGACCTTGCACCCCTGGAGTTGATCAATGGCGGCGCGAATACCGATACCGTCGAACTGCATGACGGTGGCAATTTCGACCTTCGCGACACGATTTTCAGTTCCGTCGAAATCCTGACTTTTGCATCCGGCAGTTTCAATGCGTCCGCAACCATGTGGGCAAGCCAGATCGGTGCTGGTTTTGCCGGTGTAATTGGCAACAGTGGCGGCGCCGATCTTCTGCAGTTTTGGTTGGGTACTGAGGTCAAGATTGATCTGTCCGGATTGACTTTTCAGACCTGGCAGGGCGGAGACCTGGTCTTCATTTATGGAACTACCGCAGGTGACGAAATTACCGGCAGCATGGTTGCCGACAACATTCGCGGCGATATCGGCCAGGATATCATCCTCGGCGGCGATGGCGACGACACCATCGAGGGTGGCGCGGATGCCGACGAACTCCATGGTGACGGCAACACCAGCATTGGCGACACGTTGAGCTATGCCGGTTCCAACTCCGGCGTGACCGTTTTCCTCGCAACAAATACGGTATCCGGCGGCCACGCCGATGGCGATACTGTCTCAGGTTTTGAAAATGTCACCGGTTCCCATCACGTGGACTATATCTACGGCGATGCCGGTGCCAACACGATCAACGGCAACAACGGCGCGGACTGGCTTTATGGCGGCGCAAACGATGACACCCTGAATGGTGGCAATGGCGCGGACCTGATGTTTGGTGAGGCCGGTGCCGACATCATGAATGGCGGCAATGACGGCGACTACATGTGGGGCGGCACCGAAGGTGACACCATGCATGGCAATTCGGGCATTGACTGGCTGCGTGGCGAAGAGGGTGAGGACTTCCTCTACGGCGATAGCGGCGATGATGTTCTCATCGGCGGTTCCGGCGATGACCAGATGTGGGGCGGCACGGATACCGATACCTTCTACGGTGAAGATGACAATGACTGGATATATGGCGAGGCCAATGGCGACGTCGCCTTCGGCCAGCTTGGCGATGACCACATCTATGGCGGCTCGGAGGGTGACTTCCTGTTTGGCGGCGCTGGCGCGGACGTGATCAATGGTGGCACTGAGAACGACCTGATGTGGGGAGACATGCCTGGCACTTACGATAGCGCAGCAGACACATTCGAGTTCGACGCCAATTGGGGCTTTGACGCCGTCTACGATTTCGAGCTTGGCAAGGACCTGGTCCACTTCACCGGGATTGCCGGCCTGACCCAATTCTCCGATCTGACGTTGATCGATGGCGGTGCAAACGTGACCGTCGTATTCGGCGGAGACGCCATCACCTTCTACGGAGTGACAGAATCGCAGCTTGTAAACAATCAGGGCGATTTCAGTTTCATTTAGAGCTACCAGGCGAGCCAGTAGGCAGAAGCAGGCGGCTGCCCTGTCAAGGCATTTGCACGCTCAGTGCGGATGTCTGACTGGCATGGCGAACCTGTTCACGAATGCTGCCAGACTGGATTGGCTGCGCATTCCTGTCTTTTCATAAACATTTGCCAAATGCTTGCGCAGGGTATGCATGGAGATGCCTGCTTCTGTCGCGACCCTGTTTGTAGGCTGTCCGTCGGCAATGGCCAGCGCAATACGTGCCTCGGTTGATGTGAGGCCGCTAAGCGCTGACAATACTTCCAGTGACGGAGGAATAGCACCAGGTTCGGTGGTGACGAACAGCGCTGCCAACCCGGGGCCGAGAGCCCGTCGGCGCTCGGAACGGCCCAATGGCAGTACATAGGCGATCGCAATCTGCCCGTCCTTGCCCGGCAGCGCCATGCCATTGCCCCAAGACCCAAGTGTATCGACGTCTTCCGAACATGCGCGATTGATTGAGGAAACAAATGCATCTTTCTGCGCGGGTGACTGGGCAAAAAGTCTCCCTTGTATGGCGCCAATGCACGAGCCATTGGACAGCATCGCCTCCCCTGCTGCGTTGTGATATTCCAGTTTTCCATCCTGACTGACCAGAAAAATCACCACGCTCATTTTATCAAGAAGCGATTTGTACAACTGCACCCATGACCTGGTTTCATCGACAATATCCGAGATCAACATTGCACGGCGCAAATGTGGTGTCAGGTTGCCAATCAGTTCAAAATCGGCCTGGCTGAACATTTCACGACTGTCATAGGTAACCGCAGACATGATGGCTACCTGGCGATCGCGCTTGATCACATTGATATTGCAGGTATCCCGCAAACCCTGCGGCTCGACCCATTTCCGGCAAAATTCGGATTTTCGGAATTCCGCCTCATCAACCAGCCCCAATTGGGACACCGGCTCATCCAGGGCCCCGTTTCGCATGGCATCAAATTCCGGAATGATCGACACCAAAGGCTGCAACGCCGCAATCCATTCCTGATCCCATGGCGTGATGAACGTTGTCATCTCCGGGGGCGTTTCCGGATAGGAAGGCGGGAAATGCATGTAGTTCATCGACACGAATGCCAATTGCAACTCATCGCGAATGGCACTCAGCGTAGCTTCCCACAAATCAGGATCGACAGCACAATCATAGATCTTGCCGATCAATATCCCAAGGGAGGCATTGTTCATGTCGGCTCTTGATCCTTCTTCTTTGGAGACAATCAACGCGGAAGCAGTACTTTCAGCGGGCGCGTTCGGTATATGGCCCCGCACCCCAAGTTCTCCCGGATCCGGTTGGAAAAATGAACGGGAAAATCAGCCAATGCAAGTCTTAAACCGCTGAACAATGTTGTGAACTCCACCGGTCGAACGATCCTGTTTGAGATCATTTTTACAATCCACCTACCTCATATGGAGTATGCGCCTATCCAGATTAGCCGTTAGTTTACCCAAAGGAATGTCCTTTCGGGCCATCGGACATTCCACTTTTATCAATGAAAGGGAATTTGCGATGCCCACTACCCCCGTAATCTGGCAAGACCTCACCGATGTGAACAACGGACTTTTCGAATTTGGAGTCCAGAACTCCCCGCGCATCACCGAATTGCGTGATGGTCGCATTCTGGTTTCCTGGTTCGATGACGGGGACAATTACGACAACACCGTCAATGGCGACTTTGTTGGCCAGTTCTTCGGCATGGACGGCACGCCTATCGGCACTCCATTCCAGATGAACACCGTCTACAATGGTGGTACCGCCGCCAATTCCACGGAGGAGCGAAGCCATGAAGTGGTCGCGATGTCCGATGGCGGATGGATGATCGTCTATCAGGACGACAACCTGACCGAAACTTTCATTCGCGCTGAACGTTTTGATGCCACGGGCACCAGGACCGACTTCCAAACTGTTGCCAGCGGTTCGAATGCCAATGGCAACAATGTTTCCGAGCCCTCGATCGCAACCAATCCCGCCGGCGACTGGGTGGTGGTGTTTTCACGCGAGGATGGCAATGGAACCGCCACCGAGGGCCTGGTGTTCGAGAACAATGCCTTCTACCCACTCGATGATTTCGGCAGCCGAAGTGCAGGGAATTGGTCATCTCAGCCTATTAATATACCGAATGACACTGCCTACCTGTCCAATGGAAATATTGTGACAGTTAATCATGATCTTAACAGTCTATCCGGCAACAATCGAATCAATGTGCAGGTAAACACCCCGGACGGCACAACGATCACAAATTTCTTTACGGAAACGCCTCCCCCACTTTTCAACGGCGTCTTTTATATGGAAAGTCCGCAGGTGAGTGAATTGCCCGGCGGTGGTTTTGTGGTCACCTACCAATACCAGGAAGACGGAGACTGGGGTATTCGTGGAGCTGTCTATGCCAATGACGGATCGACAATAGTAGCTCCGTTTTTTGTTGCCCAAGCTGTCAGCACTACCATCAATGCCTATGCCGATGTGGTTGGACTGCATGGAGGCGGCTTCGTCGTTGCTTGGGAACAAGACAATGATCTGCATGTGCGGCGCTTCGATACCAACGGCAATTCCGTCGGAAATGAACTCGTTTTCCCCGACCTTGTTAACGCTGTGGCTTCTCACCTTTCGTTCGACATGACCCTGACCCATGACGGGCGGATCATGATCACCTGGGTTGGTGACAACCAGCCTGGTCCGATTGATCCAACCCAGGTCGGGTACATGATTCTTGATACCCGCAATGACGGAATTTTCGTCATCGGAACTTCAGGTGTCGACGGCCTGACCACTCCGGTAGGCGGGGGCACGGTCAATGCCGGCGACGGCGCTGACAATGTGATGGGACATGACGGCAATGACATTTTCATCGACCAGGACCTCACCAGCGGTGATCACTATGACGGACGCGGTGGAATAGACACGATAAATTACAGTGGCGTCACTTTCACCGGCCCCACAACCATCAACCTGGCAGCCGGAACGGTCATCAATTCGTTCGGCACATTGTTCGACTATGTCGAGAACATCGAGAACGTGATCGGCAGCCAGGGCAACGACACAATCGTCGCTGTGGAAGGTTCAACCGATATCGATGGGCAGGGCGGCAATGACCGGATTGTGATCCAGGACTATGACATCGGGAATTTCAGGCGCCCTGTCTTTGATGGCGGCACCGGCATCGATACCCTTGATCTGTCGGGCATGAATTTGCCGGAAGCCTTGTCTGTCTATATGGCGGAGGAAATCTGGTATGCCGGAACTCGGCTCAACACAATTCTCGACTTCGAAAACGTCGATGGGTCCGAAAATGCTGACTATATCTTCGGCGATACTGGCGCCAATATCATCAACGGCCGCGGCGGCGGCGATTGGATCTATGGCGGCGCCAACTCCGACACAATCAATGGCGGCGCTGGAGTTGACCTGATGTTTGGTGAAGCCGGTGCCGACATCATGAATGGCGGCAGTGATATCGACTACATGTGGGGTGGCGCACAATCAGACACCATGCATGGCGACGATGGTGCGGATTGGCTGTACGGAGAAGGCGGTGTCGACTTTCTCTACGGCGATGCTGGCGATGACGTGCTGATCGGTGGCGCTGGAAACGACGAGATGTGGGGCGGGATCGATACCGACACCTTCTATGGCGAAGACGACGATGACTTGATCTACGGCGAAGCCAATGGTGACGTCGCGTTTGGTCAACTTGGCGATGACCACCTTTTCGGCGGCTCCGAGGGCGACTTCCTTTATGGGGGCGCTGGCGAGGACATCATCAATGGCGGCACCGAGAACGATCTCATGTGGGGCGACATGCCCGGCACCTTCGATGGCGTGAAGGATATCTTCGAATTTGACGCCAATTGGGGCTTTGACGCGATCTATGATTTCGAACTCGGCATTGATGTTATTGCGTTCAATGCTATTGACGGGTTGAAGGATTTTTCCGATCTGACGCTGATCGACGGCGGCGCAAATGTCACGGTCGTCTATGGCAGCGATGCCATCACCTTCTATGGTGTAACCGCAGCCCAACTCGATGCAGCCCAGGGTGATTTCGGGTTCTTATAGGGCCGACGCAACCAGTCACCGTTCGCGAAAGGCACCGAGCGCCATGCGATGGATTGGCTTGGAAACATAGGAGAGCACCGTCTTGCCGCCGGTGACGATATCGACTGTCGCAACCATGCCCGGGATGATCGGCAGCTTCTTCCCATCGCGTTCCAGCCAGGCCTTGTCGGCATGAACATCAACGGGAAAATGCGCATTGCCCTTTTCGTCGATGATCGAGTCAGCACCGATCCGTTCAAGCGTCCCGTCAATCGAGCCATAGATTGCATAGTCGTAGGCTGAAATCTTGATCACGGCCTTCTGGCCCGGATGCAGAAAGGCAATATCCTGGGGCCGGATCTGCGCCTGAACCACCAGGCTTTCATTCGTCGGCACGATCTCGACAATGTCCTCGCCCGGCTTCACCACCTGCCCTATCGTATTGGCGTGCAATGTCTTGATGATGCCGTCAACCGGCGCCCGCACATCAGCGCGCCGGATGCGGTCAGCATCGACATTGGATGCCTCACGCATGGCATTGAGCTTCACAACCGCCTCGTTGAGGGCAGCGGCAGTTTCTGCGCGAAAGCGGCCTTCCGCCTCGCGCTTGCGGTTCTGCGCTTCCTGAACAGCCGCTTCGATCCGGGGTATGGCAAGCTCAAGCTCTTCAAGCGTGCCTGACAATTCGGAAGTCTTCGCGCGGAACGCCAGCACATCGGCCCTGCTTGCTGCACCCGATTTTTGCAGCTTCTCGAACATCGCAAGTTGCTCGGAGGCTATCTGCAGCGACTGGCGCGTCGAGCGCATCCGCGCTTCGGTTTCACGCTTTTCCAGTTCCTTCTGCCGCACCACCTCCCCGAAGGAGGCTACCGAGGCTTCGAAACCCGCCCGCGCCGCTTCATATTCCGTGACACTTCGGGCAATCAGTTCCGGATTGGCCTTGCTGAAACTTTCGGGATAGACCGGCACAACACCATCGAGCAATGCCTGCAGCCGGATCGCCGCTGCTTCAAGCGAAACCATGCGCTGGCGCATCTCATCCAGTGAAAAGCCGGAGCTTGACGGGTCGATGCGCAGCAAGGGCGTTCCCTTCTCCACCATAGAGCCTTCGCGGACCAGGATTTCCTTGACGATGCCGCCTTCGAGATTCTGCACAAGCTGGTTGCGGGTCGCAGGAATGACACGCCCCATTCCGCTGGCCACTTCAACGATACGGGCCTGCGAAGACCAGGCAATTGCCGCGACCACTGTCAGCGCGACTGCACCAATCACGGCTGATTGCAGTTTCAGCGACGGCTGCAGCAATTTGGCTGAAACGGAGGTGAGTTGACCGGTTGCGGGATTTGCACGCAGGTCCTGCGATTTGACTTTCTCGCTCATGCCGATACCTGCAAGGACACCGTCTGCGTTGACTGCCGCCGCTCTTCGACCACGCCCTTGAGCCGTTGCAACACTTCTTCGCGCGGACCATCGAGAAGTATCCTGCCACCCTCCAGAACCACAATCCTGTTCACCGCTTCCAGCAATGCCGGACGATGGGTGACGAGAACCAGTGTCGTGCTGCCCGAAAGGTTTTTCAGGCGGCCAACAAGGGCCGCTTCGCTTGCCATGTCGAGATCGCTGGAAGGTTCGTCCAGAACCAGGAATGCCGGATCACCAGCAAAGGCCCGCGCCAGAGCAAGCGTCTGGCGTTGCCCGCTTGAAAGCCCAGCGCCGCGCTCGCCAACAGGCGTATCCAGCCCCAATGGCTGGCGGCGAACCCATGCGAGCGCACCGGAAGCCTCAAGCGCCTTGTAGATTTCCAGATCGCCAATATCGCTGCGGCCCAACAAGACGTTTTCCCGCAATGTGCCCTGAAAGAAGGCGGGGTCCTGAAGGACCGACCCGAAATTCTGCCTGTATTCCGCCGGATCAAGATGTGTGAGCGGAATTCCATCGGCGAGAACCCGACCGCTTGCGGGCTCGTGCATCGCCAGGATGAGATTGAGCAAAGTGCTCTTGCCGGAGCCGATGCCGCCAATAATGCCAACGCGCTCGCCAACGGCAATCGACATCGAAACACCGGACAAGACTGGCGGCAATTGCGGGTTGAAGCCAAAGGTCACGCCCTCAAATGCAAGGGACTGGCGTATCGGACCACTCACCACCAGTTCACGTTCCGGCGCATGTTCCTGTTCCATGTCGGCAAGGCTGCGCACCGAGGCATAGGCTATCCGCATCTGGTGCAGCCGCGACAGCAGTGCTGCAATCGCCGCCAATGGCCCGAGGCAACGCGCGGTCAGCATGTTGGCGGCGAACAGTGCGCCGGGCGTGATCTGCCCTGCAGTAACAAGATAAACCCCATAGACAAGCACCGAGATGGTCGCGAGCCCCTGGAAGGTTGTGACGAGATTGATCGACAGTGACGTCCACCAGCGGATGGCGAGCGAATGGCTCAGTTGCGATGCAACGGCCCTCTCCCACAATTGCGCTGCCCAGCGTTCTGCCCGGTTCGCCTTGATGGTCTCGATTCCGCCAAGAACCTCGATTGCCACCGAGTTCTTGTGGGCGGTGTCGCGAAAACTGCCATCGACCAATTTGCGCAACCGGCCTTGCGTCGCCAGGGCTGCGAGGAAAAGTGCGGGAATGGCGATCAGCGGCACGACGACCACATTGCCCGCCACGAGCCATATCACCAGCAGGAAAAGCGCCACAAAGGGCAAATCCCCCAATGAGGAAAGGGTCACCGCATTGAGATATTCCCGCACGCCCTCGAACTCGCGCAGGCTGTTGGCGGCGATGCCAATGCCGGCCTTGCGAGCACCCATTCGCGCACCCAGAATCCGGGAAAAAAGGTGATTGGACAAGATCACATCGGAGCGCGCGCTGGCCTTGTCCAGCAACAAGGTGCGCATGCTTTTCAGGGTCAGGTCAAATCCAAGCGCAAGGGCAACGCCAATGGCCAGCGCCCACAAGGTGTCGAATGCGTTGTTTGAAATCACGCGATCAAAGATATTCATCGTGGCTAGCGGTATGGCCAGTGCCAGGATGTTGACTGTAATGGTTGCAGCAACAACGGGCACCAGCACATCGGAGCCGGGAATGAAGGCGCGAAGGCCGGTTTGGGTTCCCGCGCGTTCGCTCATTGTCTTTTCGACACCCGCCAAAGGCGCCAAGCTCCAGATGCAAATACCAGCCTGGCTGGCAACCCCGTTGAGATTGATGGTCTCGCTGCGTCCGTCGGGAGTTGCACAGACAGCCAGTCCGTTTCCGGCAATCTGGGAAACCGCCAGCCATTTCTTGCGGCCATGCGCAGACACATAGCCGATCAGGCAGGGTGCATGAGAACCGCGCAGGCAGGATATATCCTGGTCGAGCGCGTCGCCCACAAGCCCCGCTTCGCCAGCCATGGCGTGGAAATTGGTGGCCTCGCTCTCATCGGCGCCCGAAGGCAAAGCCATTTCGATGCGGGCTTGTGAAACCCGCTTTCCGAAATGCGCGGAAATGGCTGCCAATGCCTGCGCAGCCGATGCAAAGGCCTGCCGCGCAAGGTCACTGGATTCCATTGTTTCACCCCTGGTGATGCAAGACAGCTATCAGATGGCTTCGGCGGGAAGGCTTACATGCAGCGCATCAAGCAGACGTCCCGATGCTGCCAGTATCTTGTAGAAGGAAAAGCGTCCGCCAAAATCCTCGTTGATTGCCTGGACTTCCGAAACCAGTGCCTCGTTCTGCGCATCAAGAATGCTGATCAGGCTGCTCTGGCCGGAATCATATTGCGCAAGGCGCAAGCTGAGGGTCGAGCGGTTGGCACTTGCCTGGTTCTTCAGTGCGCCAACCTTTTGCGGCGCACCCTTGTAGGCGTTCCATGCGAGACGGATTTCGCGCTCGACATTGATCCGCGTTGCCTCGACCATGTTCTGCGCTTCCTCGGCACGGTATCCCGCTTCTTTGATGCGCGCCGCATTGATGCCGCCATTGTAGAGCGACATCCGGAAGACAACCATTGCCTTGTAATTGGTGTTTGCAGCGCTTGTGCCGACAATCCGGTCGCGATGATTGGCTGAAAGTTCCAGGTCGAGTGTTGGCATGATTGCTGATTTTGCAGTGCCGATTGCCGCTTCTGCTGCTGCTGCATCGCTTTGCATGGCAAGGATTTTCGGTGACGCATCCATCGCCATCTCGACTGCCTGCTCGATCGATCCGGGCAGATTTCCGGCCGGCAGCTTGATCATGCCCAGTTTGCCCGGCTTCGTGCCGGTGATGGTCAGATACAGGGCCTCCGCATCCATCAGGTTGATGCTGGCTTCGGCTTCACTGTTATGCGCGGCAAACAGACGGGAACGCGCCTGTTCAAGATCCGCCTTCGTCGCTCCGCCACCCTTTACACGCCTGTCGACGCGCCCGACAATTCCCTTGATGGTCTTGAGGTTCTTGCGCGCGATATCGGCAACCATGCGCGCCCGCAGTACTTCCAGATAGGCCTGCACGACCTGCAGTCCAATGGTGTTGGCTGTGTCTGCAACCCGGTTGCGCGCGGAATTGACGCGCTCGGTCTGACGGGTTGTTTCAGACCAGGCCTTGCCACCATCCAGTATGGGCTGGCGCAGCTTGATCGACCATTCGCGATAATTCTGGTGGGTATTGTCGTCGTCATAAATGCCCTTGGCAGCTTCGACATTGACACCAGGCAAGGCTAGCCCCCTGGCAGCATTGAGCTCTTCACCGATTGCCTTCCTGTTGGCTGCAAGCGCCAGAACCTCTGGATGCCGCGCAACCGCTGCCTCAACGACAGATTGCATGCTTTGCGCGCAGGAAAGTGCTGTTCCTGCCATCAGGCTGGCTGTGAAAACGCCCGCCAAGGCTGCATTTTTGATGGAAAACATGGAATGCCCTGTAAAAATAGTTAACAGGGGCGAGATAGCCATGGTTATGGTTAACGATTGGTTAACCCGATAGCGGGATTGGCCTGCTTCCGCGCGCTATAGTAGCAAATTTCAGAAAATCACTCCATTATTACGAGAGTTGGAGCTGGCAATCCCGCAATCAGCGCCCTTGGCTTCAAAAGGTGAAGCGGGGGTGATTCGCAAAAGCCAACCGCCCCCGCCTCCTAACACGCCTGCACAGATCAGGCCGCGATATTCCCGTTTGTATAGAGCGTTGCCAGATCTAGCCCGGTAACACCTTGAAGTGTAACAACATCAACACTGAAGCTCGCGCTGCCGCTCTGGTCGATTTGCACAACCGTATCAGCGCCCGACACAGAAAGATTCACGAAGTCAGTGATTACATCCGTGCCGGGATTGAACGCCGTCAACAGGTTGGACAGGTCCAGCACATCGTTCTCGCCGACATTGAAATCGGTGATGGTGTCGGTCGCACCCGACAGGATATCAATGCCCTGCCAGATGAAGGTGTCATTGTCCAAACCGCCTGTCAGCGTGTCGGCACCCAGTCCGCCAGTGATCTGGTCTGCGCCGGCACCACCGTTGATGGTGTCAGCCCCTGCCCCGCCATTGAGAAGGTCAGCACCGCCTAGACCATCAATCGTATCATTGCCGCCGGCACCGCTGAGTGTCTCACCCAGGGCAGAACCGGTCAGCACTTGGTCCGCTACCGGATTGATGGTCAGCACGACGTTCCCGGTGACCGATGTACCAGTTGCAATTCCATCGACCATGGCCACCGAAACACCGACGGTATGGTTGCCGGACAAACCGTCCGATATGATCGCGACTGTATTGGCTTCAGCGACCGTTCCGGTGAATGTCCAGCTGCCGCCGCCATTGTCGGTGAAGCTGCCGCCTGATGCCGTAGGCACAAGCTGTGTTCCCAGTCCTGTCAGCGTCATCAACACCGTTTCGGCAGGATTCTCGCCTATGCCTGAACCATTGATATCGCCCGGCTGGATATTCAGGTTGAGCGCAATCGGCTCGCCCTCGTCGCCCGTCTGCGGCAGTGGCGTAATTACCGCCGAGTCTGCCACCGGATTTACAGTCACATCGAAGACCGAGCTTGCAATGCTGGTCGCACCATTCGCCTCAAGCGAATAGGCGTTCAGTGTCAGGCTGAGCACACCGGAAAAATTGTGCGGCGGTGTCATCGACAAGGTCGCAAGGGCGGCAGCCGGGATTGTCCAACTGCCATCGCCATTGTTCGCACCGGCAGACAGGATCGCACCATCGGGAACACCCGAAATGGTCACCGACAGGGTTTCCGACCCGTCAATATCGACCAGCGTCGCTGAAAGCCCTCCCAGCGCGATTGCTGTGTCTTCGTTGCCGGACGAGTCAAGCGTGGTGATCAGCGGCGCATCAGCCACTTCGCTGACAGCAATGACATGGCTGACGGTATTGGTTTGGATCGAACTATTGGCCGGCTCGATGGTCGTTGCCGCAATCTGGATCGAAATGTCATTCCCGTTATTGAGCGCAGGCGTCACCGTCAACCCGGCCAATTCGGCCTGTGTCAGGTGCCAGACACCACCCCCGATATCGATACCGGCTGAAAGTGTCGCGAACTCACTGACGGTGATCACGATCGGTTCCTGGATCTGTTCGTTCACCGTACCGTTGGTATCAGTCAATGCCACGCCGATGGAAACCGCAATCGCGCTATCCTCGTCACCGCCCGATGTCGAGAAGCTGATGGCTGGACCATCCGCAACCGGAACAACGTCGACCGGAGCTGCCACTCCATTGGTTGATGCCTCCTGCAGGAAGAGGTTGGTTGCAATCGCATCAACTGTAATGTTGATCACGCCAGACCAGTCATCGGCAGGTGTGACCGATATTCCGCCTGCTGATATGGTAGCCGCATCCGTTACCCAGGTGCCATTGATCGGATTGAAGAAGGCACCGCTTACGGTAGCGTCAGCAGGAATCCCGTTGAGTACAACGGTGATAAACGGATCTGGGACCGATGGGTCAAGCGGATCCTTCGCAACCTGAATGTCAAGCGCGATGGTACCGTCTTCGTTGACGCTCATCGGATTGACCGTGACAAGCGGTGGCAATGGAGTGGGAATTACTCCCGCACCCGGCCCGGTGCCAAAGGCCACGTCAAACGTCGCTGAATTGGTAGAAACATCGCCGTCGTTTTCGGTTGCTACCGTCGTCAGCGTCAGCGTCACGGTGCCCGAACTTCCAGGCGCGGCAGTTACCCCGAGATTGACGAGGTCAGAAGGACGCAACGTCCAGGTGCCATTGTTGTTGTTGAAGCCTACCGGCGCGCCGGTGGTTGCATCGACAAAGGCAAGATTGAGACCTGGCGTTCCGTCGAGATTGCTGACGATGTAATGGATGGATTCCGACTGCGGATTGCCAAGTGAAACATCGGCGTCGGTCGTCATTCCACCAAATTCGCTGCCGGTTGGATTGACGGCAACCGGTGTGCCGGTTGTACCCGAATAGTCACCGGCAAACACGGTTGGAATGTCTGCTACCCCGACAAGGTCGATACCGTAGGTCACGGCTACTGATGCCGTCACGGTCGAATTGCCGGTATCCGAGAAGCCTACAGTGACCGGAATGGAGAAATCGCGATTGGAGTCGGCGAAGGCACCGGCATCAAGTGACATACCGGAAAGATTTGCCGGCAGAACGGTAATGGTGCCGTCGAGATTGTCGTTAAAGGTACCATTGACATGGTTCGCGATGAAATCTGCGACACTTGCAACGGTGGCCCCGATGCCCGCATCTGCAATGATCGCGTTGAAGTCGAAGCGATAGAATTCGACCTGCTCCGATCCATCACTGTCAAGCAGCGACGGCGGTGCTACATTGGCCAGCGAGATATTGTTGTCTTCCGAAACCTGGATGGCCGGGGTCCAGCTTTGCGCATCCACTACCGGATCAACAATGATGGTAAGAGGAACTGAAACGCTGGTCTGGCTGCCATCATTTTCCTGGGTAATGGCACTGATCTGCAAGCTTGGCGCATAATCGGCAACATAGTCACCAGAGAAGTTTGCCGGTGCAGGAACCGTCAATGTTGCCATGTCGGCAGCATCAACCTGCCAGCTTCCCCCGATATAGGTACCTGCCGAAGGCACCACGCCAGCGGGCAATCCCGCAATGACGAAGTAAAGCGTTTCAGAACCGTCCACATCGGCCAGTGATGCGGCAACGGCAGCACCGAGTGCAATCGGCTGGTCCTCGTTTCCATTGACAGCGACGGCTGCGATATTCGCCGGATCGGCCACGCCAATCACCTCGACATGCAGTGTCGCCGTGCCGATGACAGTGTCTCCATCACCCGGCAGGCCCTGTGGCAATTCGGTGCTGCTCGCCGTGATGGTTAGATCGAAGTCATCATTGGAATTGGCAGGCGGAATGATGTGCAGTTGTGAAAGCTGGGCAACCGTAACGGTCACCTCGCCGACGCCGGTAATGGTCCCAAGCGGCGCACCCGCCCCGTTGACGATCTGGGCACCGGCAGGAATTCCGGAGATCACCACATTGCCGAGAGCCTCGGAGCCGTCATTGTCAACCAGCCGAACATCCACCACCAGCGGGATGATGGTGTCCTCGTAGCCCGCCGCCCCTTCCTGGGCATTCACCACAGTGATGGACGGCGCATCCACAACCTGGCTCACCGTAACCTGGAATGTGTCAGTGAATGTTGCTGTCGGCACGGAGACCTCGACACCGGTAGCGCTTTCGGTCGAGATCACTTCCA
>JAGRLM010000131.1:319-5118 GCA_020441795.1 Nitratireductor sp. | reverse complement strand
CGCCTGTGGATGGCGGGCGATCTTGCGGGCGAAAGTTTCATTACTGGTGATACCGGTAATGCCCGCAAAGGGCATCTCGACCTGTCGCGCGCCAGGGAAGGTGGTTTTGGTGGCGGGTTCTTTGCCATTTTCATTCCGCCCGACAAATCAGCGAAATCTTCCGGCACCGCAAATCCGAAAAGCCGAAAACAGGCAGCCGAGGCCGGCTTTCCCGCGCTCGATCATTCCTATGCGCTCAGGGTTGCCAGCGAGCAGGCGGGCATCCTGTTGCGGCTGGAGGCTGCGGGGGCATTGAAGATCGTGCGAAAGGCCAGCGACATTGCGGCTGCCCGCAAGGAAGGAAAACCGGCCGCGATCTTTCACATGGAAGGGGCTGATGCGATCGGCAAGGACTTGTGCGAACTCGACCTCTTCCACGCGGCCGGGCTTCGTTCGCTTGGACCTGTGTGGAGCAGGCCAACCATTTTTGCGCATGGCGTCCCGTTCCGCTTTCCGTCCTCGCCCGATACCGGACCCGGCCTCACGGAGGCAGGCAAACGCCTCGTCAAGCGGTGCAATGAATTGCGGATATTGATCGATTTATCTCATCTGAATGAAAAGGGTTTCTGGGACATCGCAAGATTGAGCACTGCGCCGCTGGTGGCTACCCATTCGAATGTTCATGCCATCTGTCCCGCGTCAAGGAACCTGACCGACAAGCAGCTTGATGCAATCGCCGAGAGCAAGGGCGTTGTAGGGCTCAATCTGGCCGTCGCTTTCCTGCGGCCCGACGGCGGACATCGCTCGGATACCTCGCTCGATATTCTTGTCCGCCACCTTGCCCATATGGTCGAGCGGCTCGGAGAAGAGGGCGTTGCCATTGGTTCGGATTTTGATGGCGCCATGATCCCGCGTGAAATCGGCGATGTATCTGGCTTGCAGAAACTCGTTGAAGCAATGCTGGCGGCAGGCTTTGGAAGGGCACTGACCGCCAGGATTTGCCATAGCAATTGGGAAAGCGTGCTGAAGCGGACCTGGGAGCCTGACGCGGAAAGCAGCCGAACGTCTTATTGAGTGCAGGAGAACATGATGAAATTCGATTTCGACCGCGTGATTGATCGACGCAATACACATTCGGCAAAATGGGACCGCATGGGTGCTGCCTGCAACCTCGATGCACCAGACGCCATTGCGATGTGGGTGGCGGACATGGACTTTGCTGCCCCGCCCGCGGTCAGGGAAGCGCTTATGGCGGAGGTGGAGCGGTCCACACATGGATATTATGCCAGCAACAAGGGCTGGCGTGAGGCGCAATGCGACTGGCTGGACCGCCGCCATGGCTGGCGACCCGATCCGGAATGGCTTTCGACCACGCCGGGAATTGTTTCCGCACTTGGACTGATCCTGCAAGCCTTCAGCGAACCTGACGATGAAATCATTGTTTTCTCGCCCGCCTATCATGCGTTTCGCCTCATCATCGAAGCCAATAGCCGCCGGATTCACAATGTTCCCATGATCGAGGAACAGGGCCGCTACCGCATGGATATCGAGCGCCTTTCGGCCACCATGCCCAAGCGCGGGAAAATTGTCTTTTTCTGCTCGCCACACAATCCTGGCGGCAGGGTTTGGGAACGCGAGGAAATCCGCGCGCTGGCAGACTTCTGCGCTGCCAATGACCTGTTGCTGGTCTCTGATGAAATTCACTGCGATCTGGTCTATGGCGGAGCAAAACATCTGCCCACGGCGAGCGTTGCGCCGGACATCATGGATCGGCTGATCACTTGTGTCTCGGCGACCAAGACCTTCAACCTCGCAGGTGGGCATGTCGGTGCCACCATCACGTCGAATCCGGATCTGAAGAAGAAGCTCGATGCACGAATCAACGCGTCTGCGCTTTCATCCTACAACCTGTTCGGGATGATCGCGACGGAAGCGGCACTGCGCCATGGTGATGAATGGCTTGACCAGTTGCTGCCATATCTGGAGGCGAATCGCGACCACTTCGCCAATGGTATAGCCAAGGCTGTGCCGGGCGCGCGGGCAATGCATCTGGAGGCGACTTATCTTGCCTGGGTGGATTTTGCTGGCACCGGGCTTGAGCGCGCCGATGTCATGGACCGCATTACCAACAAGGCACGCGTCGGTGTTTCTCCGGGACCGCAATTCGGTCCCGGTGGCGAGAACCATGTCCGCTTCAACCTTGCGACCCAACGCTACTGGATCGATGAGGCACTCGCACGCCTGAGCGAAGCATTTTCCGATCTGGGATGATCAGTCGACGAAAGCGCGCTCGACCACGAAGGTTGAAGGCGCTGCGTTCGAGCCTTCGGTGAGACCGGCTTTCTCCACGAGAGCCTTGATGTCACGCAGGAATGCCATTGAGCCGCAAATCATGACGCGATCCGTTTCCGGGTTGAGCGGTGGCACGCCGAGATCGGTAAACAGCTTGCCGTTCTCGATGAGGGTTGTCATGCGGCCCATATTGGGTGACGGCTCGCGCGTTGTGGTCGCGTAATGCGTCAAGTGATCTGCAAATTCGCCGATCAGCGGGTCATCTTTCAACGCAGCGACCAGTTCATTGCCATATTGCAGTTCGGCAACCTGCCTGCAGGTATGGGTCAGAATGACCTTCTCGAATTTGTCATAGGTATCGGGGTCGCGGATCAGGCTGGCAAAGGGCGCTATGCCGGTTCCGGTAGAAAACATGTAGAGGCGCTTGCCGGGAATGAGCGCGTCATTGACCAGCGTGCCTGTCGGCTTCTTGCGCATCAGGACAATGTCGCCGGGCTGGATCTTTTGCAAATGCTCGGTCAGCGGGCCATCTGGAACCTTGATCGAGAAGAATTCCAGTTCGTCGTCCCAGGAGGGACTGGCTATCGAATAGGCGCGATAGACCGGTTTTTCCGAATTCGGCAATCCGATCATGACAAATTCGCCCGAACGGAAACGAAAGCTCGCAGGCCTTGTGATACGGAACTTGAAAAGCCGGTCCGTGTAGTGGTGAACAGACACGACGCGTTCGCCAAAGACACCATCGGGGATATTGAAAGCGGTGCTTTCCTGAATGTTCATGTTGATCGCGCCCATTAGCGATTGCCCTTCATGCAAAAGGCAGTTGCCCGCCCGATGCATTCCCTTGAGGTTCATATCCCGTATTGAATGGTGCTTCAATGAGCCGGTTCGCCACAGCATGACAGGAATGCGATTGCAATTGACGGCTATCTATCGGGAAAAAATTTCCAATCTCGCTGACCTGGATCAAAAAGTCGGTAAATTTCTGCCCTGGATTCCACGATTTTACGGGTTGCTTGCGGTTGCCGGACAGGTTTGAGGAATTTTATCCTGACGATGCTTACGTAACGTAAGATTTTGTTGCGCAAGGCCAAATTCGTGATATGTCTCTGCCTCGGGAGGAGCGGAGTACTTCCCCCAGCCTAGCCCACTCCGCGTGCATTGATTCCAGGTCCGGGGCGTGATCCGGTCTCAATGCCCTCCCTCCCGGAACCTCGCACGGCTTTTCAGCCAAGTGCACCAGCCTTGACCATTTCCATGATTTCCTCGTCACCGAACCCGAGTTCCCCAAGGATCTCGCGATTGTGCTGACCCTGCAATGGCGGGTCGCTTCGGATGGTTGCCGGGGCATCGGAATAGTGAACGGGATGGGCGATGGCCAGATATTCGCCTTCACTGGGGTGGTGTCGCTCACTGACAAAGCCGGTTTCGCGCAATTGCGGGTCGTCCAGTACACTTTCCAGCGAGTGGACCCGCATGGCTGGCACATTTGCCTTGCCAAGGACTTCCAGCCATTCATCGGTGGTGCGTTGCACTGCTATCTCGGCGATGATGCCGTAAAGTTCGGTGATATTTTCGGTTCGTTTGGCGTATGTCGCAAAACGCGGTTCATTGATTAGTTCTGCCCGGCCACCAAGGCTGAAATAGGCTGCCCAATTGGCATCCGAATAGGGCATAATGGCGATGTAGCCGTCCTTTGTCGCGTAGGGTCGGCGTTCCGGATTGATCGAACGTGTATAGGCGGTAGGACCTTTCGGCGGCACAAAGGTATGGCCATACAGGTTTTCGGCCATGGTGTAGGATACCATGCATTCCATCATGGGAACTTCAATGAACTGGCCGCGCCCGGTGCGCTCGCGGTGCAGCAATCCTGCCAGCATCGCATTGGCCGCGTAAAGCCCGGTGGTCTTGTCGGCGATCAGGCCGGGGAAATAGCGTGGCGCAGACGAGCCGTCCTGGCGCGGCAGCATGGTGGACATGCCGGTAACTGCCTGGACGAGGTCATCATAGGCCTGGCGGCCAGCATAGGCTCCCTGTGATCCGAAGCCGACGGCGTGAACATAAATGATGTCCGGCTTGATGGCTTTCACTGCATCATAGCCAAATCCGAGCCTCTCCATGCCAGCTGCGCGAACATTGTGGATCAGCGCATCTGCGGTCCTGATCAATTGTTGGAGAACCTTTCTGGCTTCGGGTTTGCGCAGATCGAGCGTCATGCAGCGCTTGTTGCGGTTGATCGTCAGATAAATAGGCCCCATGCCCGGTGAAACCGTCGGTCCCGCATGGCGCATGATGTCGCCATCGGGCGATTCTATCTTGATGACATCAGCCCCCATATCGCCAAGCAACTGGGTGCAGAATGGTCCCAATACGACCGAACTGAGATCGATAATCCGGTATCCAGAGAGGATGCCATGGTTTTGCTGGTCGGGTGTAAGAGCCATTCGTTCAGTCCGTCGGCAGTGTCATTTCATCAGCCGATATTCATAAGCGTTTTCGTCGCGTGCGCAAATGCACAACCTTGGCTT
>JAGRLM010000131.1:0-150 GCA_020441795.1 Nitratireductor sp. | reverse complement strand
CCGGTTCTTCGCTGGCAGCCCCAACGCAAGCCCATGCGGGCGGCAAGCATATTGGTGCAGCCATTCTCGGCGGCATTGTTGCCGGTGCCATCATTGGCGGTGCATCCCGCTCTTATGCCCAGCCAAGCTATGGCGTTGTCTATCAGCCAC
>JAGRLM010000130.1:1904-4960 GCA_020441795.1 Nitratireductor sp. | reverse complement strand
AGGGGCGGTTTCCCGCCCCTTCCCAAAATCATTGGCGCAACGCCTATTTCATCGCGTCGGTGATTTCAGATGTCCAGGCACCGGAGGGTTCCTTGGTGATGATCTTCTGGTCGAGCAATGCCTTGGCTGTCCGCTCATAAGCAGCAGGAATGAGCTTTGCATCCGGCTCACCGATCAGCTTGGCCACTTCGCCCATCATGCGCTTCTGGTGGTTTTCGTCCTGGCCGCCATTTTCCATGACAATGCCTGCTGCCTCATCAGGATTGGCAATCGCATATTCCCAGCCCTTCATCGAGGCCGTGACGAAACGCACCATCTTGTCCTTGAAGGCCGGGTCGGCAAGCTTGTCTTCCATGGCATACAGGCCGTCCTCAAGGAGGTCATTGCCCATGGCCGAATAGTTGAAGACAATCAGGTCTTCCGGCTTGTAGCCAGCATCAATCAACTGCCAGTATTCGTTGTAGGTCATGACCGAGATGCAGTCGGCCTGCTTCTGGATAAGCGGCTGTACGTCGAAGGACTGCTTCAACACGGTGACGCCATCAGCGCCGCCTTCCGTGGACAGGCCAAGCTTGTTCATCCAGGCAAAGAACGGATATTCGTTGCCATAGAACCAGACGCCGAGGGTATGGCCCTTGAAATCGGCTTCGGTCTGAACCGGGCCATCCTTGGGGCATACGAGTTCCATGCCGGCTTTCTTGTATGGCTGGGCTATGTTGACGAGGCCAACGCCCTTTTCACGTGCTGCAAGCGCGCCGCCCATCCAGTCGACGATGACATCTGCACCACCGCCGGCAATGACCTGCTCGGGTGCGATATCCGGGCCACCCGGCTTGATTTCGACATCAAGGCCAGCTTCTTCATAGAAGCCCTTGTCCTTGGCAACGAAGTAGCCGGCAAACTGGGCCTGCGCCACCCACTTCAATTGCAGTGTAACCTTGTCGGCGGCGGAAGCAGTGCCGGCCATCAGTGCCATGGCAAGCGCCACGGTAATTCCCAATGCTTTTCTCATGTTCCCTACTCCTTGGTGTTGGGGCTCCATCCTTATTTCCTGTAGGACGGATGCCAGAAAGTTGTGGTGCGCTCGAGAAGTGCAAGCAGACCGTAGAACAGTGACCCGGCAAGGGCTGCAACGGCGATTTCCGCCCAGACCATGTCGAGATTCATCCGACCCACTTCGGTCGAAATCCTGAAGCCCATGCCAACGATGGGCGTACCGAAAAATTCCGCGACAATTGCCCCGATAAGGGCAAGCGTCGAATTGATCTTGAGCGCATTGAAGACAAAAGGCATGGCGGCAGGAAGCCGCAGCCTGAACAGGGTCTGCCAATGATTTGACGCATAGGTGCGCATCAGGTCGCGCTCCATCTGGCTGCTGGCACCCAATCCTGCGAGCGTGTTTACCAGCATTGGAAAGAACGTCATGACAATAACGACAGCCGCCTTGGAATGCCAGTCGAAACCGAACCAGATGACCATGATCGGGGCAATGCCGATGATGGGAAGAGCCGAAACCATGTTGCCAATCGGCAGCAGGCCACGTGCGAGGAAACCGTAGCGATCAGCCAATACTGCCACCGTAAATCCGGCAAATGACCCAACGCAGAAGCCAAAGAGCACTGCCTTGAGGACGGTCTGGTTGAAGTCTGCCGCCAGGATCGGGAGCGAGGCCATGATCCTTGCACCAATCGCTGACGGTGGCGGCAGCAGGATAAAAGGTATCTTGTAGACCGCGACCACCACTTCCCAAAGGAACAGGATGAAAATGCCGAAAATCGCCGCAACCAGCAGATCGCGCAGGCGCGAAAGCCGGGGATCGACAATGGTGACGGCAGAAAGACGGATGTTGAGCCAGCAAGCGGCAAGCCACGAAAGAAGGGCCACCGGCATGACGCCGCTGCCGGGCGCGCCTAGCTGAAAAATCACCCAGGTCATGGCGACCAGCGAAGCAAGCGCAATCAGCGCGGTCGTGACAAATCCCGATTGGTTTGACGTTGCACTCATGGCCGTGCTCCCATCAAGCGTGCGGTGGCACTTTGCAGGAGACCGACAGCTGACACCAGCATGACTGCTATCACCGACCCTGCGATAAGTGCTGCCCAGATGTCGATGGTCTGGCTGTAATAGGACCCGGCCAACAAGCGCGAACCGATGCCGGCAACAGCGCCGGTGGGCAATTCGCCGACAATGGCGCCGACAAGACTTGCTGCAACAGCAACCTTGATTGAGGTAAAGAAGAACGGCACGGAGGCTGGCACCCGCAATTTCCAGAAGGTCTGCGCCTTGCTCGAATTGTATGTGTGCATCAGATCAAGATGCATGGCATCGGGCGAGCGCAGGCCCTTGACCATGCCGACGGCAACCGGGAAAAACGACAGATAAGTCGAGATGAGCGCCTTGGGCAGCAGCCCCGTCACGTTGATCGAGGCAAGAATGACGATGATCATGGGAGCAACCGCCAGCATCGGGATCATCTGGCTGGCAATGATCCACGGCAGGAAGCTCTTTTCCAGTACCGGCACATAGACAATGCTGATGGCGATGACCACGCCCAGCAGGGTACCCATGGCAAAACCCAGAAGGGTCGAGGAAAGTGTCACGGCGGAATGATAGACCAGGCTGCGCTTTGAAGTCGGCTTGACGCCGAAAACCGACTTCCAGAGAGTTTGCGCGACCTGATGCGGTGCAGGCATCGTCGGCTTGGGTTGCGCCATGGTCTGGGCGATGAATTGCGACTGGGTCACCTCGACCTTGCCGCGCGTGTTCAGATCACGCTGGAACGGCGCGTTCATGAAATAGGCAGCCACATACCAGGCGATCATGATGAGCGCGACGATTGTCACGACAGGCAGGAACCTTGATCCGCTCATGCGCGCTCACTCGTCATAGCTGTGCCCTGCCCTCAGCCCTTCGCGGACACGATGGGCGATCTTCAGGAATTCTGGCGTCTCGCGGATATCGAGCGGCCGCTCCTTAGGCAATGTGGATTCGATGATATCGGTCACGCGCCCCGGGCGCGGGCTCATCACCACGATCCTGGTGGAAAGATAGACGGC
>JAGRLM010000130.1:0-1870 GCA_020441795.1 Nitratireductor sp. | reverse complement strand
AGTTCCAGCAGTTGTTCGTTGAGGTGGTCGCGGACAATCTCGTCCAATGCGCCGAAGGGTTCATCCATCAGCAACAGGTCGGCATCAAAGGACAATGCGCGGGCGATCGAAGCGCGCTGCTGCATGCCGCCGGACAATTGCCAGGGGTATTTCTTCTCGAAGCCGGTGAGGTTGACGAGATCAAGTGTGCGCTTGACCCGCTCCTTCTGCTCGGCCTTGGAATAGCCCATGATCTCCAGCGGCAGGGCGACGTTCTTTTCAATCGTGCGCCACGGATAAAGTGCCGCCGCCTGGAACACATAGCCATAGGCGCGTTTCATCCGCGCTTCGTCGGGCGTCATGCCGTTGACGGAAATCGTGCCGCCGGTCGGCTGCTCAAGATCGGCAATCACGCGCAGGAAAGTGGTCTTGCCACAGCCCGACGGGCCGATGAAGGAAACGAACTCGCCCTTGCCGATTTCCAGGTTGACGTCCGACAGCGCATGCACCGGACCGTCGCCGGTCTGAAAAGTCAGGGAAAGGTTGTGTGCGGAGATGACGGTCATTGTGGATCAGCACCTGTTGTCAAGCTTGGCCGCTTGTAACGAAGCAGCGAAAAGTATCCGATACCGCCACAAACACCGCCAAGGACACAGGCAGCCGAAAGAGGCAACGATACTTCAAACTCAGCCTGAATGAAGATCGGACTACAGCACAATAGCGTGGCAGTTGCGCCCAAAAATCCGGCATGTCGTTTTTCCCGCCACCCAGTCTTCGTCACAACAAAAGCAACAGGATAGATCATGAAAATCGCGATCGCCGTTGTCGGCAGAACGTAAATGAGAGCCCCGGCAAGGCCCGCCAGCATGACCAATCCAATAAATGAAATATTGAAGATTTCCGCCGGGGCCCGGATAATTTCGCTGATTGTAAAAAGAACCATTCCCCCGAAAAAAAGTCCGATCATGACGGCACCGACCAGCGCACCGAATGACAATAGATCAGGGTCCAGGATGGAGTGCTCGTCTGTATTGGGCGCAGTTGCCTTTCGCCCAGTCCGGCCAGTTTGTTGGTTGGTTTGTGATTGCGCGAAACCCAAGTCCCGTTTTCCGTAATTCTTGTCCGACAGCGCATGCACCGGACCGTCGCCGGTCTGGAAAGCCAGGGAAAGGTTTTGTGCGGAGATTACCGGCAAGCTGATTTCCTCTATACTGACTGCCTGGGCAACATGAACTCAGGGAAGGGAATATGACCATGGCAATTTGCCAAAAGCTCCGTCCGGGCAACACATTTTCCGGCAAGCAGGGGTTCGATTATTTTGAAGGCATTGCCCGCGAGACCGTCGGTTCGCAGGCCATATGCATGCATCTGCTGACCATTCCCCCCGGCGGCAGAGCCAGGGCGCACAAGCATACGACCCATGAAACCGCCATCTATGTGCTTTCCGGCAGTGCCATCATGTATTGGGGCGAGAAGCTGGAGAACTGCATGGAAACCAATGCGGGCGATCTCATTCACATCCCGGCCGATGTGCCGCACCTTCCGATCAACAACAGCGACCAGCCTGTGAGCGCGGTGATTGCGCGCACCGATCCGCATGAACAGGAAAGCGTCGTTTTGTTGCCCGATCTGGAGCAATTTGTTGCCTGACATCAAACCCCCGGACATCAAACCCCCGTCGCCGGAATGCCGGTGCGCTTGACCGGGTTCGGGTTTGTCAGTTCCTTCCAAGTGGAAAGTGCCTTGTTGACCGATGCGTTTGGCTGGCGCTTGACGAATTTGCCATGGCCTTCCTGCGTCTTGATGGCACCATCATCGATAGACACATGGCCACGTGAAAGCGTGTAGCGCGGCAAGCCCTTGACGTGCTTGCCCTCGAAGACATTGTAGT
>JAGRLM010000129.1 GCA_020441795.1 Nitratireductor sp. | reverse complement strand
GCTTGTTGCCGATCGCGCTGTGGGGCCGGACATTGTTATAGTCCTTACGCCATTCCTCCATTTTTGCGCGAGCATCGTCAAGGCTCAGGAACCAATGGGCATTCAGACATTCGCTGCGGAACTTGCCATTGAAAGACTCGATGAACGCGTTGTCGGTGGGCTTTCCGGGACGGGAGAAGTCCAGTTCGACGCCTCGCTGATACGCCCATAGATCGAGGTCGCGGGATATGAACTCCGAGCCTTGATCAACACGGATCGACTTCGGATAGCCGACGCTTCGGCAAGCACGATCCAGGGTCGCAACGACATCCTCGCCCCGGTAACTGAACCGCGGATCGACCACTGGTGAGAACCGCGAGAAGGTATCCACGACGGTCAGGACACGGATCTTGCGACCGGTGGCCAATTGGTCATGGACGAAGTCCATTGCCCAAACGTCATTCGAGTGAACTGCCTCTGATCGGTCCTCCCGCAGCTTGGCCTTTACTCGCCGTTTTGGCGTCTTGTTGCGCAGTTGAAGGCCCAACTCCTTGTAAAGACGATAAATACGCTTTGCGTTCACGGGCCATCCCTCCCGGCGCAACAGGACATGAATACGACGATATCCAAAGCGGACGCGCGTTGCCGCGATCTCCTGCATCCGTTTCTTCAAGGCAGCCTGTTCACCGCGCTTTGACTTGTAGTGATAGAGCGAAGTGTCGATCCGCAGGCATGCACAGGCTCGGCGGATCGAAACCTTCCAGTCCTGACGAACCTCATCGACAAGCTTGCGCCGGCGAGCAGGCTTCAGAGCTTTTTTTGCAGAACGTCCTGCAGCATGGCCTTGTCGAGTGTCAGGTCCGCGACGATCTTCTTGAGCCTGTTGTTCTCATCCTCCAGCTGGCGCATCTTCTTCACCTCTGACGGCGTCAGTCCGCCGTAGCGCTTGCGCCAGTTGTAGAATGTCGCGTCGCTGATACCGGCCTTGCGGCACACCTCCGCAACCGGTGTCCCTTCATCCGCCTGGCGCAAAATGAACGCGATCTGCGCTTCCGAAAACTTCGACTTCTTCATGGAACTCTCCTTCTCCCATCATCGGGATCATAATTGGAAAATTCCAGCTCAAAACGGTCCGATTTGAAGGGGGCACGTCAATTTCACGTTGGACAAGCTAATCTTCACGGAAGTCGCAAAGGGAAACTTCTGAGCCCTTTGCGTCGCCGGAAAATGCATCGACCACGTGCGGCAGAAGCTTGGCGTATCTGAACGTCGGGCCTGTCGCCCGCTCGGATAGCATCGGACTACACAGTGTAAACTGCCGCAAGGCCGGGCCGACGAGCAGCGTCGAACCGACTACATCATCGAGCTGACCGATCAGTACGGGCGATATGGGTATCGGATGGTGACCGGCTCAGACTTTGTTCATTCATGCAGTCCGGTCACAACAGAAAACCGCGAGGTTCGGAGCAGCCGAAGTAAAAGCTGTCATTCGGCGGCCATCCCGGCGAATTGCCGGGCGTAATGCGCTGCCATTTCGGGCAAGGCGATGGGCTTGATCTGCTGCGCGTGGCCTGCGCTGCCGAATTGCTCGTATCGGTCGCGACAAATGTCGGTCATGGCCTCGATACCAGGCGCGAGGTATTTGCGTGGATCGAATTCACCCGGGTTTTTGGCAAAGACAGTGCGAATCGCACCGGTCAGCGCCATCCTCAAGTCTGTATCTACATTTACCTTGCGTACACCATAGCGGATACCGCGCTGAATCTCCTCAACCGGCACGCCCCAGGTCGGGGCAATCTCGCCGCCATGGGCGTTGATAATATCCTGCAACTCCTGCGGCACCGATGAAGAGCCATGCATTACCAAATGTGTATCAGGCAGACGCCTATGGATTTCGCGCAAACGGTCAATGGCGAGGATGTCGCCATCGGGCTTGCGGGTGAACTTGTAGGCCCCGTGCGATGTCCCGATGGCGACCGCCAGCGCATCAACGCCGGTCCGCCGCACAAACTCCGCCGCTTCGTCCGGGTCGGTCAGAAGCTGCTCGCGGGACAAAGCCCCCTCGAACCCGTGACCGTCTTCGGCCTCACCGCGCAAGGTTTCGAGCGATCCAAGGTGGCCAATTTCGCCTTCGACCGACACACCCACCAGATGGGCCATCTCAACCACCTTGGCCGTCACCGCAATATTTTCTTCAAACGTGGTCGGTGTCTTGCCATCGGCTTTCAGCGAGCCATCCATCATAACCGAGGAAAACCCGTTGGTGATTGCCGACAGGCAGGTCGCGGGCGCGTTGCCGTGATCCTGATGCATGCAGACGGGGATATGTGGGTAAAGCTCGATCGCGGCACGGATCAGATGCGACAGCACGATGTCACTGGCAAAGGCGCGCGCGCCCCGGCTGGCCTGCATGATGACCGGGCTTTGGGTGGCGTCCGCTGCTGCCATGATGGCCAGCATCTGCTCCATGTTGTTCACGTTGAACGCGGGCAGCGCGTAATCATGTTCCGCAGCGTGATCGAGCAGCTGACGAAGGGATACAAGAGCCATTGAAGGGTCCTTTCCTCAGGACGCGGCCGAACCGGCGTCCGCAGTATGATATTTTGCAATTCGGCCCACCTCGTTGGCGGAACCAAGGATAACCGGCACGCGCTGATGAAGGCCCTTGGGCTGAAGATCGAGAATGCGACTATGGCCGTCCGTGGCGGCGCCGCCCGCTTGCTCCACCAAAAGCGCCATCGGGCTGGCCTCGTAGAGCAGGCGCAGTTTTCCACCTGCTGCGCGGTTGCCGTCATCTGCCGGATAGAGGAACACGCCGCCGCGCGTCAGGATGCGGTGCACCTCGGCCACCATCGACGCGGTCCAGCGCATGTTGAAATCGCGCCCGCGCGGACCGGTGTTGCCCGCTAGGCATTCGTCCACGTATCGCCGCACTGGCGCGTCCCAGAAGCGATAGCGCGAGGCGTTGATAGCAAATTCGGATGTCTCCGTCGGGATGGTCATCCGCGGATGGGTCAGCCGGAAATCCCCGGTGCCGTATTCACAGGAAAACCCAAAAACACCGGACCCCACGGTCAAAACCAGCATCATCGTCGGGCCATATATTGCGTATCCTGAGCAATTTTGCGAGCGTCCCGCTTTTTGTATGTCTCTATCGCCGTTTGTTTCCACATTGCAGATCGAGAAAATCGAGCCGACGGACAGGTTCACATCAGTATTCGATGACCCGTCCAGCGGATCGTAGAAAAGAAGAAAGTCACCCGCTTGGGGCTCTTTGAACCACATCGCATCTTCCCGCTCTTCACTAACGAGCGCGGCGAGGCGTGGCGAGCTCCCGCAAATTCGGATAAAAGCTTCGTCTGCAATCACGTCGAGCTTTTTCTGGTCTTCGCCCTGTACATTAGTCTCTCCAGCAAGACCGAGATTGTCTTCAAAGACCGCATTGCGCAGTCGGTCGCCAATAACCCGACATGCCGAGGCAATGTTCTCGATCAGGCAAATCAGGCTAGGGTCAAGCCCTTCATTGTGGGCATGCCGGGTCAGGAAGCCGCGTAAAGTCATCTGTTTGAACATACTCAGAAACTCATTGTGGCGTTTACCGCACGTTGCCATGAAACGCATTTCCGATCACGGGTCTCGGCCTCTAATTCCGGTTCAAAGCGACGCTCACGCGCCCATGTGGCGGCGAACTCTTTTTGGGCGGGGTACAGCCCGGCCTTCATGCCAGCGAGCCAAGCTGCGCCGAGGGCTGTCGTCTCCAGAATTTTCGGGCGATCCACGGGCGCGCCTGTGATGTCGGCCAAAAACTGCATGGCCCAATCAGATGCAGCCATGCCGCCATCAATCCGCAAGGTCGCATCGCCTTTGCCGCCCATATCGGACTGCATTGCCTCCAGAAGATCGCGTGTCTGGAAGCCAACGCTTTCCAGAGCCGCTTTGGCAAATTCGTTTGGCGATGTGTTGCGGGTGATGCCGAAAATCGCACCACGGCAATCCGGGTTCCAGTAGGGGGCGCCAAGGCCGGTGAATGCGGGAACAAGAACCACATTCTGGTTTTCGTCCGCGGCTTCTGCCAGGGGCTGCGTTTCTTTTGCTTCGCGCACCAGTTTGAGGCCATCGCGCAGCCATTGCACCACAGCACCGGCAATGAAGATCGATCCTTCAATTGCGTAAGTTGGTTTGCCATCCAGTTGGTAGGCAATTGTGGTCAGCAAGCGGTTCTTGCTGGCAACCGGCTTGTCGCCCGTATTGATCAGCGCAAAGCATCCGGTTCCATAGGTGGATTTCAGCATGCCCTGTTCAAAGCAGGCCTGACCGACGGTTGCCGCCTGCTGGTCGCCTGCAACGCCAAGGATCGGGATCTCGCGGCCAAACAGATCGGCGCGCGTAACACCGAATTCTGCCGCACAATCCAGAACCTGCGGCAACATCGATTGGGGAATACCGAGCAGGGACAAAATTTCGTCGGACCATTGTCCCTTGTGGATATCATAGAGCAGCGTGCGCGCCGCATTGGTGGCATCGGTTACATGGCGCTTACCGCCGGTCAGTTTCCAGATCAGGTAGGTATCAATTGTGCCGAAGCAGAGTTTGCCCGCGTCCGCCTTGGCGCGTGCACCGTCAACATTGTCGAGCAGCCATTTCACTTTTGTGCCCGAAAAATAGGGATCAAGCAGCAGGCCTGTTGTCTTCGTGACGAGATCGCCGTGACCTGCCTCGCGCAGCTCATCACACAGGCGCGCGGTGCGGCGGTCTTGCCAGACGATTGCATTGTGAATTGTTTCGCCCGTTTCGCGGTCCCAAACCAGCGTTGTCTCGCGCTGATTGGTGATACCGATTGCAGCGATGTCGTTTGCCGAGAGACCGGCTTTTTCAATTGCTGCGCGGCAAGTGCCGGCAACAGAAGACCAGATGTCAGAGGGGTCGTGCTCGACCCATCCGCTTTTGGGATAGTGCTGGGTGAACTCTTCCTGTGCCGCCGCAATGCTTTTCATGTCTTTGTCAAAGATGATGGCGCGGCTGGATGTTGTGCCCTGATCGATGGCCATGATGAAAGATGACATGGTTCTCCCCCTGAAGTTCGGTGCCGGTGCCCGGCATATTGCAGAATAATCAAGTGGCTGGAATTTGGTAGCCAATTGAAAACCGGGGCCCGAAGGCCCCGGCGGGAGGTTCACGCGGAAAACCTGAAGAAGAGAGCTTTCCGATGAATTTGAAATGCGAGGCTTACTGCCAGGACTGGATCAGCTCGTCGTAAGAAACCGTCTTCGGCTCTTCGTCCTCGTTGTCCAGTTTGGCTTTCGGTGCACCTGGTGCTGCGAGCCATTCGTTCGGGTCTTTCGGCTCGTTCATCTTCGGACCGATATCGCCCTGAACGCCAGCGCGCTCGAGACGCTCAAGCACTTTTTCCTGTGCATCGCACAGTGCATCAAGTGCTTCCTGCGGGCTCTTTGCACCGGACATGGCATCACCAATATTCTGCCACCACAGCTGCGCCAGTTTCGGGTAATCCGGAACGTTGGTGCCTGTCGGTGACCACTGGACGCGGGCCGGTGAGCGGTAGAACTCGACGAGACCGCCGAGCTTCGGCGCACGATCTGTGAAGTGCTGGGAGTTGATTGTGGACTGGCGGATGAAGGTCAGGCCGACATCTGCTTTTTTCAGATCAACTGTTTTGGACGTCACGAACTGTGCATAAAGCCAAGCGGCTTTTGCGCGGTCGACCGGTGTAGACTTCATCAGCGTCCAGGAACCTGCGTCCTGATAGCCAACTTTCATGCCGTCTTCCCAGTAGGAGCCGTGCGGCGACGGCGCCATGCGCCATTTCGGTGTGCCGTCTTCGTTGAGGACAGCTTTCGCCCCATCACCTACCATGTCGGCGGTGAAGGCTGTGTACCAGAACATCTGCTGTGCGATCTGGCCCTGTGCCGGGATTGGGCCGGCTTCGGAGAAGGTCATACCGGCAGCAGCAGGCGGAGAGTATTTGTTCAACCACTCAATGGCTTTTGTTACCGCATAAACGGCAGCCGGAGAGTTGGTTGCACCACCGCGTGCCACGCACGAGCCGACCGGCTGTGAGTTTTCGTTGACGCGGATACCCCATTCGTCGACCGGGAGACCGTTCGGCTGACCCTTGTCGCCCATGCCTGCCATCGACATCCAGGCATCGGTATAACGCCAGCCGAGGGACGGGTCTTTTTTACCGTAGTCCATGTTGCCGTAGACATCGCCGGAAACACCGAGGTGCGACAGGTCGCGGCCCGTGAAGAATTCAGCGATATCCTCATAGGCAGACCAGTTGACCGGAACGCCGAGGTCGTAGCCGTATTTCGCTTTGAAGTCGGCTTTGTTCTTCTCGTCGTTGAACCAGTCGTAGCGGAACCAGTAAAGGTTCGCGAACTGCTGGTCGGGCAGCTGATAAAGCTTGCCATCAGGGCCGGTTGTGAACTGGGTACCGATGAAGTCAGCAATATCGAGGCCCGGGTTTGTGACGTCAGCGCCTTCGCCTGCCATCCAGTCGGTCAGGTTGCGGGCCTGCTGGTAACGCCAGTGGGTGCCGATCAGGTCAGAGTCGTTGATGTAGCCGTCATAGATGTTTTCACCGGACTGCATCTGTGTCTGCAGTTTTTCGACAACATCGCCTTCGCCGATCAGATCGTGTGTGATCTTGATGCCGGTGATGGCTGTGAAGGCCGGTGCGAGCACTTTGGATTCATATTCATGAGTGGTGATGGTCTCGGAAACCACTTTGATTTCCATGCCCGCAAACGGTTTTGCAGCGTCTACAAACCATTGCAATTCCGCTTCCTGCTCAGCGCGGCTCAGGACCGAAAGGTCACCGATTTCCGCGTCGAGAAATGCTTTGGCTTCGTCCATCCCTGCGAAGGCCGCATTGCTTGCCAGCACGGATGCTGCCAGCGCAATGGCTGTGGTTGACGTTAGATATTTTCTCATTTGGTTCCTCCCTATTTGAGAAAACAGACCGCATGTGGCGTGCGGCAGAACAACTGATCAGACGTAGCGGAAAACCCCCGTTGCGAAGATCAGGCAAACGATCAGAGCGCCCCACTGGGGTGCGCTGACCAATCCGAGCCAGGCCAAATTGATAAAGGCCGAGCCAAGCAGTGTGATGAAAAGCCGGTCGCCGCGCGTTGTCTCAATGCGCAAAATGCCGGTGCGCGGCGTTTCGGGAACCTTGATCGCGAGCACGGTGAAAAGCACCAGCAGCGATGCAATAATTGCGAAGAACGCGGCAGTGGGCCAAGTCCATGCCATCCATGACAGGTTCATCATAGGGCTTCTCCCATTCCCTCGATGCGCTCGACTGCGATGGTCAAACCCATCACGACGAGCAGAAGTGCGGTGGTGTAATAAACGGTCTTGCCAGCGGCACCCTGCGCAAACATGGGTTTGCGGCCAAAGACGAGAATTGCTGCAAGAACGGCTATGAGAATAAGCGCCATTACACCCTCCCCAGGGCAAAGCCCTTTGCGATGTAATTGCGCACGAAATAGATCACGAGCGCGCCGGGAATGATGGTGAGAACACCCGCCGCCGCCAGTACGCCCCAATCAAGGCCGGATGCCGAGACGGTGCGTGTCATAGCCGCCGCAATCGGCTTGGCGTCCACAGACGTCAGCGTGCGGGACAGCAACAGTTCGACCCAAGAGAACATGAAGCAGAAGAATGCTGCGACGCCGATGCCGGACGCGATGAGCGGCATGAAAATTTTCACGAAGAAGCGGCCAAAAGAATATCCGTCGATATAGGCGGTTTCATCGATTTCCCGCGGGACGCCGCGCATGAAGCCTTCGAGGATCCAGACCGCAAGCGGCACATTGAACAGGCAGTGCGCAAGCGCGACAGCGATGTGTGTGTCGAACAGGCCGACCGAGGAATAGAGCTGGAAGAAGGGCAGAGCGAAAACGGCGGGTGGCGCCATGCGGTTTGTCAGGAGCCAGAAGAAGAGATGCTTGTCGCCCATGAAGGAGTAGCGCGAAAAAGCATAGGCTGCAGGCAGAGCAACAGCGATGGAAATCACCGTGTTCATCACCACGTAGATCAGCGAGTTGACATAGCCCATATACCAGCTCGGATCGGTGAGGATCGTGACATAGTTCTGGAAGGTCAGATCACGCGGCCAGAGCGAGAACGCGCCCAGGATTTCGGCGTTGGTCTTCAGGCTCATATTGACGAGCCAATAGATCGGCAGCAGCAGGAAGACGAGATAGATCGTCATGACCACGGCGCGCGAATTGATGCCGATCTTCGGTTTTACCGATGCGATGGACTGGTTGGCTGTGAGTGCAGGGGACGACATTTATGCGGTCTCCTTTTTGTCGAGGTTCGTCATCACGGTGTAGAAGACCCAGGAGACGAGAAGGATGACGAGGAAGTACATGATCGAGAACGCGGCAGCCGGTCCGAGGTCGAACTGACCAATCGCCATTTTGACAAGGTCGATCGACAGGAAGGTTGTTGCGTTACCCGGGCCACCGCCTGTGACAACAAACGGCTCTGTGTAGATCATGAAACTGT
>JAGRLM010000128.1 GCA_020441795.1 Nitratireductor sp. | reverse complement strand
ATGGGCCGCAAGACCTGGCAATCCATCGGCAAGGCCTTGCCGGGGCGTGCCAATATCGTGGTCACGCGTGATGGCGAATTTCGTGCCGAAGGGGCGGATGTGACCAGCTCGCTCGAAGACGCGATCACGCTTGCCGGGGTTCGTGCGCGCTGCAGTGGCGGCGCAGGGGAAATCTGCATCATTGGCGGCGGCAAGATCTATGCAGACGCGATGGCGCTCGCGGACCGGCTTTATGTGACACATGTCAAGGCCGCACCGCAGGGCGACACTTTCTTCCCCGCGATAGATCCGGACGTCTGGCAGGTTGTCTCAACCGAAAAGATCGAGGCAAGCGAACGCGACAGTGCGCAGATGCAATTCGTGGTTTATGAGCGAAGCCGGCACTGAAAACCGGCCTGCAATCGGACAATTCGACAAAATCGCCCTCATTGGCGCACAAATGCGCCGCGGCGAAACGCGCATGGCGTTGAAAGCGGGTGCGCGCATACCTATAAACGGAACAACCATTGTTTACGGGGGAGGAGCCCCCAGAAATTGCAAAGGAACATACATGCCCTGGAGCAACCAATCCGGCGGAGGCTGGAACGGAAACAACAATTCGGGCGGTCCCTGGGGGCAAGGCCCTTCCGGTCCGCAACGCGGCGGTGGCAATCCGCCCGATCTCGAGGAAATCATTCGCCGTGGCCAGGACCGGTTGAAGCAGGCAATACCAGGCGGGGGCTCTGCAGGTTCGCCGCTGATCTGGGGTATTGCAGCAGTGGCGCTTGTCGGCCTTTGGCTGGTTCAGGCAGTCTATACCGTGCAGCCGGATGAACGCGGCGTCGAATTGCGCTTTGGCAAGCCGAAGGAAGAAATTTCCATGCCGGGCCTGCATTTCCATTGGTGGCCGATAGAGACGGTGGAAATTGCCAAGATACAGGAACGCCAGATTTCGATTGGCGGCGGCACCAGGGCTAGCGGCGAAAGCGGGCTGATGCTTTCTGGCGATCAGAACATCGTCAACGTGACCTTCGCTGTGCTGTTTTCCGTGACCGATCCCAAGGCCTATCTGTTCGAGGTGGCAGGTCCGGATGAAATGGTTCGCCAGGTCGCCGAAAGTGCGATGCGTGAAGTGGTGGGTCGCCGTCCCGCTCAGGACGTCTTCCGCGACAATCGTCAGGTGATTTCAGAAGATGTGAAAACCATCCTGCAAAACACGCTGAACGAATATGGCACAGGCGTGCAGATCAACACCGTGTCGATCGAGGATGCGGCACCGCCGCCACAGGTTGCCGATGCGTTTGACGAAGTTCAACGCGCCGAGCAGGACGAAGACCGTTTCGTCGAGGAAGCAAACCAGTATGCCAACCAGAAACTGGGTGCTGCTCGCGGACAGGCGGCGCAGATACGTGAAGCGGCAGCGGCCTACAAGGACCGTGTCGTCAAGGAAGCCGAGGGTGAGGCCCAGCGCTTCATCTCCGTCTACAACGAATATTCAAAGGCACCCGAGGTCACGCGCAAGCGCCTCTTCCTTGAAACCATGGAAGGCGTGCTGAAAGACTCGAACAAGGTGATCATCGAGCAGGGCAATGGTCAGGGCGTGGTGCCTTACCTGCCGCTCCCCGAAATCGCCAAGCCGCGTCAAAACCAGACCACCAATACCCAGGGAGGAAACCAGTAATGAACCGTCTTCCCATCTTCGGCATTCTTGCCGCAATCGTGATCTTCTTCGGTTACAACTCGATTTTCGTGGTCAATGAGCGCGAGCAGGCAATCGTGCTTCGCTTTGGTGAAATCCAGGATGTTCGCACCGAGCCAGGCCTTTATTTCAAACTGCCCTTCGCCATGTTCGAAGCCGATACGGTGCAGATCATCGAAGACCGCAAATTGCGGTTTGATCTCGACAATATCCGTGTTCAGGTTTCGGGCGGCAAGTTCTATGAAGTCGATGCCTTCGTCGTTTATCGCATTTCCGATCCGCGGACTTTTCGTTCGGCGGTTTCGGGCGATCTGACTTCGGCCGAGCAGCGCCTGCGTACACGTCTCGATTCCGCACTTCGCCGTGTATACGGCCTGCGTGGTTTCGAGGCCGCCTTGTCGGACGAGCGTGTTTCGATGATGCGGGAAGTGCGCGACCAGCTTCGTCCCGATGCAAGTTCACTTGGTATCGAGATTGATGACGTTCGTATTCGCCGGACCGATCTGACCAAGGAAGTCTCCGATCAGACCTATGAACGCATGAAGGCGGAACGCCTTGCCGAAGCCGAGCTCATTCGTGCGCGCGGCCGTGAAAAGGCGCAAACCCAGCGCGCGGTCGCCGACAGGCAGGTGGTTGCGACCATAGCCGACGCGCAGCGTGAATCGGAGATCCTGCGCGGTGAAGGCGAAGGCGAACGAAACCGCATCTTTGCCGAAGCCTTCAGCAAGGATGAAGGCTTCTTCGAGTTCTATCGCTCGATGGCGGCATATCGTTCGGCGCTGGAAAACAGCGGGACCACCATGGTGCTCTCGCCGAATTCCGACTTCTTCCGCTACTTCAATGATCCGTCGGGTTCCAAATCGACGCCTGCGGCCCCCGGGCAGTAGGGCGAGCGGAAAATGCGGGAGCTTTTCATCGGTCTTGCTCTTGTTCTCGTCCTGGAAGGGCTCGCTTATGCGGCCTTTCCGGGCGGGATAAAGTCGATGGCGCGGCAATTGCCGGATATTCCCGATGGCACGCTTCGCAATTTTGGCGTAATCGCAATCATGATAGGTGTGGCAATCGTCTGGCTGGTAAAGCACAGTTGATGCGTGTTGTGTTGACGAAACAACTCGCAGGCCAACAAGCTGATCCATCACGATCTGTCATTGTCTCAGGAAAGGTATCGGGATGTTTTCAATTAACGGGTTGGGTGTTGGTGCATTGCGGGGCAGGTCGCGCCCAATGGCACGGATGCTTGCTGGGCTGGCGATGGCCGGAGCGATTGCCTTGGCGCCGGTTCCGGGACTGACAGGCCTTGCCCATGCGCAGGGACCGGCATCGGTTGCCGATCTCGCTGACAAGCTGATTGGTGGCGTGGTCAATATCTCGACCTCTCAGAAGGTTGCACAGAAACGTCCGACCCTGCCACGGCCAAAGGCGCCGGAAGGCAGCCCTTTCCAGGATTTCTTTGACGAATTGTTCCCGGACCAGAAGGACGGCAATGATACACCGCGCACCGTGCAATCGCAGGGATCAGGCTTCGTGATCGACGCGTCGGGCATCATTGTCACCAACAATCACGTGATTTCCGATGCCGATGAAATCGTTGCCAATTTCTCCGATGGCACCAAACTCGATGCCGAACTGGTGGGTCGCGATCCCAAGACCGATCTTGCGGTATTGCGGGTGAAGCCGGAAAAGCCACTGACGGTGGTGAAGTTCGGCGACTCCGACAAGGCGCGTGTTGGAGACTGGGTTATGGCGATCGGCAATCCGTTCGGCTTTGGCCGCACGGTGACGCTGGGCATTGTCTCGGCAATCGGACGCGACATCAATTCCGGGCCCTATGACAATTACATCCAGACCGATGCCTCCATCAACAAGGGCAATTCGGGCGGACCGCTGTTCAACATGGATGGTGAAGTGGTCGGCATCAACACGGCAATCATTTCACCCTCGGGTGGTTCGATTGGCCTCGGATTTGCCATTCCATCCAGCCTTGCCAGGAATGTCGTGGACCAGCTGGTGCAGTTTGGTGAAACACGCCGTGGCTGGCTCGGCGTTCAGATCCAGACGGTAACCGACGAGATTGCTGAAACGCTAGGCCTCGACAAGGCGCGTGGGGCGCTGGTTGGCGATGCTGCACGCGGTGGTCCGGCCGAAAAGGGCGGGATCAAGGCTGGCGACGTCATCCTGACCTTTGACGGAAAGCCGGTTGCGGAAATGCGCGACCTGCCGAAAATCGTCGCTGATACGCCGGTGGGCAAGACAGTGGATGTTGTCGTGCTGCGCAAGGGCGAGGAAACGACCGTTCAGGTCGAAATCGGTCGTCTCGAAGATGGTGAGAAGCAGACTGCCTCCAACGACACCACCGAAGAGCCAGCCGCCGAGCCTGAGAAGACCGACAAGGTTGTCGGCCTGACATTGCAGGAAATCACCGATGCAGACCGTGAGGCAGAAAGCATTGGCGAAGACGTCAAGGGCGTCCTGATTACGGAAGTGGCGCCCGGCACCAATGCCGCCGACAAGGGCATTCAGCCGGGTGAAATCCTGGTCGAAGTGGGTCAGGAGCCGGTGGCAACGCCAGCAGACGTGGTCGAACGCGTCGACGCGTTGAAAAAGGAAGGCCGCAAGAACGCCTTGATGATGGTTTCGACCAAGACCGGCGATATCCGGTTCGTCGTGGTCAGGATCGACGAGTAACCCTCGATCCTCTTCGTGAAGTTCAATGGCGGGGGAAACCCCGCCATTTTCATTTTCGGTTTTCCTGCCACTGCGCCTTGCTCATGGCATAAAAGACATGGCGCTTTAGATGCGGATGGGTATCGGGCACCAATGGGTGGTCGAAGTCGCTGCCTTCGATCCGCACCATGCCAAGACGTTTCATGACATTGGTCGAGCGATGATTGTCATGGACCGCGAAGGAAACGATCTCCTCGAGATCAAGCGTGGTGAAGCCGAATTCCAGTAGTGAACGGGCTGCCTCGCTGACATAGCCCTTGCCCCAATGGCGCACCGCAAGCCGCCAGCCAATCTCAACCATGCCGGATGGCAGGCCCTCGATATTGGTCCTTGCGAGACCGCAAAAACCGAGACATTCCCCGGTCTCGCGCAGTTCCATTGCGGTAAATCCAAAGCCTTCAGCGTCAATGCTGTTGCGCAATCGCTGCATCAGTTCATCCGATTGCAAGCGGTCACGGATGAAGGGAAAATATTCCATCACCCGCGGATCGGAATTGATCTCGTGAAACAGTTCCCGGTCGCTGTCGCGCCAGTTGCGAATGATGAGGCGTTCGGTTTCCAGGTGAAAAGTCACGCCGCGACGAAGTCCTTGTCGCGGTAGCCCTGCAAATAGAGCAAGGCCGTCAGATCGCCGTGATCGATGCGGATATCAGCCTGTGCGGCGACGGATGGCTTTGCATGAAGGGCAACGCCGGTGCCTGCCAGTTGCAGCATTCCAAGATCATTGGCTCCGTCACCAACGGCAATGAAATCCTGCGGGGTCAGCTTGCGGTCCCTGGCAACCGCGTTGAGCGCGTCAACCTTGGCCTGTTTGCCAAGAATGGGTTCGCCAACCGTTCCCGTCAAACGACCATTTTCGTGATGGAGCACATTGGCGCGGTTTTCATCAAATCCGAGCCGGGCAGCGACAGGGCCCGTAAACAGCGTGAAGCCGCCGGAAACCAATGCTGTCCATGCGCCGTTGGCCCGCATGGTCGCAACCAGTTCGCGTCCGCCTTTTGCAAGGGTTAGGCGGTCGCGCAGAACGGAATCAATGACTGACAGTGGCAGGTCTTTCAAAAGTGCGACGCGTTCGCGAAGGGCAGGCTCGAAGGCTATCTCGCCGTTCATGGCGCGGGCGGTAATCCTTGCGACATGCTCGCCGAAGCCTGCTTCCGCCGCCAGTTCATCGATGCATTCCTGATCGATCATGGTCGAATCCATGTCGGCAATCAGCGCCTGCTTCCGGCGCGATTGCTGTTCCTGAACGGCAATATCGACAGCTTCTCCATCGAGCAGTTCGCGCAGGATGGTTTCCGCGATAGCCTTGTCCATGCTATCCGACAGACAAAGGTCGCAGGCAATGGTATCGGCGAGCCAGTTGGTTTGACTTGCATTGACTGCAGCCGCAGCGCGCGCGGCGAGTTCCGCGGAAATGGCAGGGTTTGCCGGATTGGAAATCAGGGTGGCTACAAGTGGTGTCGGCATGATCGCAGGCAATGTCCTTCACTGTTGGGCCGGTCAGGGAGGAGGCGGAGTTGGCTGGTCGTCCTGATGTGGTGCTGATAGCCGGACCGACGGCCAGCGGCAAGAGTGCTTTGGCCATTGCCCGTGCGCGCGCGCTGGGCGGTGTTGTGGTCAATGCCGATTCGATGCAGGTCTATGACGGGTTGCGCATTGTCACGGCCAGGCCTGACCATGATGATCTCGCTGCCGTGCCGCACATGCTTTATGGGCACGTTCCACCCGAGCGCAGCCACTCCGTTGCCCGGTGGCTTGAGGAGGCAAGCAGGGTCTATGGGCAATTGCGGGAAGAGGGGCGCGTGCCGGTCTTTGTTGGCGGTACGGGCCTTTATTTCGCAGCTCTTGTGAAAGGAATATCCGATATTCCCGAACCTGCCGCCGAAATCCGCCGATACTGGCGACAAAGGGGACTGGAAGCACCGCAGGGTCTGCATATGGCCCTCCAGAAACGAGACCCGGAGGCGGCAGCATTGTTGCGGCCGAGCGATGTACAGCGCATCATCAGGGCGCTGGAAGTCTTTGATACGACAGGAAAATCCATCCATCAGTTTCACCGCGAAAGTGCTGACCACAGCCTGCTGGCGAGTGCCAGCATCGAAGCCCATCTGGTTTCACCACCCCGGGCAGAATTGCATGCGCGTATCAACCAGCGCTTTGACATGATGATGGCAGCGGGCGCTCTTGGTGAGGTCGAGATGTTGTTGGAGCGGGATTTGCCGGACAGTCTACCGGTGATGAAAGCTATTGGTGTGCCTCATCTGAGTGAATATATCCGCGGGAAAATGCCGTTGAATACTGCAATTGAACGCTCGAAAGCTGCAAGCAGACAATATGCAAAGCGTCAATCTACGTGGTTTCGGCATCAATTGACCGGGCTGTTTTAGTTCACATATGCAACATTTTTCAGAAAATATCATTCTGTTTCAAATATTTAGATTTCATACACCATGCCGGTTCACCGGATTTTCAGATGGTCCGTGCGATTGTGGGGATAGCCGGGGGGCTGATTAGGCAGGAACGATGTTTGGAAAAAGCAATAGTGCCCGAATAGACCTGTTCGTGGTCACCGACGCGGTGTTGATTTCGCTCGCGTGCATGTTGATCTACATGGCCTACAAGGAGGTCAACAACGCCCCGGTGCGCCATGCACAGGAAATGGCGGCGACCATTCTTGCCGTTTCGGACGACTTTTCCAGATCCGATGCCCTTTCCGATCTGAGGATTGGCAATGGTACGCATTTCGATCTTGCAGACCGGCTTGAGAATGCGCGCAAGCAGGTTGGAGCCATTCGGCCCGGTTCGAGCGTGACGCTTTATTCCGACCATCCCGACTTCGCGCAGATTTCCGGCAAGCCGGACCAGTTTGCCGAAAATGCACTGCAACGGGCGAAATCGGGCGAAGACCAGGTATTTGAATCGGTAGAGCAGGCGGGTGGTGGCTCGGCTCAGCGCGCCATCGTGCCGTGGCGCTCGCCGGTGAATTGCCGCGATTGCATTGCGCGCGGTGTCGAGGATTACAAGATTGGCGATATCATTGGTGTGCGCGAGGTTGTCGTTCCTGTTGGCGACGAATATGCCCGCACGATCAGCAAGCTGCTTTACTCCTGTGCGGTGCTTGCTGCTGCATTGATGTGCGTGCTTGGCATCATCTTCCCGATGATCAAGCGCAGCAGCAAGGAACGCGAGGAGATGACCGAGGTTGCGCAGTCCCTGGAGCGCCAGGCCTCGACCGATCCGCTTACCGGGCTGCATAACAGGCGTTATTTCGAAACCGCATTGCAGGATGTGCTGACCGAGTTCAACAAGCAGCAGGCCCCGCTTGGCCTTCTGGTGTTCGACCTCGATCACTTCAAGCTGGTCAATGATACCCACGGGCATGATGCCGGTGACATCGTGCTCAAGGAAGTGGCCCTGCGGCTCAAGGCCATTACCCGTGACAGCGACATTGTCGCGCGTATTGGCGGCGAGGAATTTGCCGTCATCACGCCATATGCCAATCGCGATCAGCTTCTCATGGTTGCCGAGCGCTATCGCGAGATGATCGGTTCGCTGAAAGTCGATATCGGCAAGGTGATCCTGCGCCCGACCATTTCGATTGGCGTGGCAACCAATGCCAAGGGCGAGACCGAGGCGGCTGATCTCTTCAAGTCTGCCGACAAGAAGCTCTATGAGGCCAAGCGCAATGGCCGCAACCGGGTAGCGGCCTGACAAGTGCCGTGAAAAGCCCCCCGGACAAGCCCTCTTGCCGGCCCCCTGACAGATGAAATCAAAAACCGGATTTTTCCCGGTTGACCCGATTGGTCAGTGTGAATATGGTTCGCGCGTTGCGTGGGCAACAACTGACAGGAAACTGACGTGATCAATAACATTCTTGTGGTGATGAGGCGCACACGCGTGGCGGGACAGTAGGACCGCCGCTGTTTCAGCGTGTGCGCAGACCAAGGGCTCCGGAAGGGGCCTTTTTTATTGGCCAAACGGCGTGTTTCAGCATAGAAAACGCCAAATC
>JAGRLM010000127.1:9641-10035 GCA_020441795.1 Nitratireductor sp. | reverse complement strand
CGCCAGTTCGTCCTTCCGACTGATTTTGAAATGCCCGCCGGCGGCCTCAATATCCGCTGGCCGGACGACCGCTACTCGCAGGATGAACGCCTGCAGGAACACAAGGCTTATGCTGCGGTTGCCTTCGCCCATGCCAATGGCGTTGACCAGTTGGTGATCGATTCCTCAAAGCCGCGCTTCGGCATAATCGCATCCGGCAAGGCCTATGAGAATGTCCGCGAGGCACTTCGCCAGCTGGAGATCGATGAAAAGACCGCCGACAAGATCGGCCTGCGCCTCTACAAGGTGCGCATGCCCTGGCCGCTCGAACCCGAAGGCGTCCGCCATTTCTCCGAGGGCCTGGAAGAGGTTCTGGTAATCGAGGAGCGTCGCGAGGTCATCGAGCACCAGATCA
>JAGRLM010000127.1:8125-9525 GCA_020441795.1 Nitratireductor sp. | reverse complement strand
GGCGTTGCCCTGCGCGCAATCGCAATGCGGTTGCTGAATTTCAAGCTGCCTTCAGGCTTGGCGGAACGTATCCGCGAAAAGCTCGAATGGTATGAAGCGCGACACAAATTGCGTGTCACACACCAGGCTCCTGTTGCCCGAATGGCGCATTTCTGTTCCGGCTGCCCGCACAATTCCTCGACCAAGGTGCCGGATGGGTCGCGCGCCTTTGCCGGCATTGGCTGCCACTTCATGGCGCTGTGGATGAATCGAAACACCGAGACCTACACGCATATGGGTGGCGAGGGTGTGACCTGGACCGGTGTTGCTCCCTTCACCAGCGAAAAGCACGTCTTCGCCAATCTCGGCGACGGCACCTATTTCCATTCGGGCATCATGGCGATCCGCCAGTCGGTCGCCTCCGGCGCCAACATCACCTACAAGCTACTCTACAACGACGCGGTTGCCATGACCGGCGGCCAGAAGCTGGATGGCACGCTGACCGTGCCGCAACTCTCCGAGCAATTGGCAGCGGAAGGCGTCAAGGAAATCTGGCTGGTCTCGGATGAGCCGGACAAATATTCCACGCATGATCTCGCATCCGGCGTCCAGATCCGCCACCGCGATTATCTCGAAGACGTGCAAAAGCATCTGCGCGAGGTTCAGGGCTGCACTGCAATCATTTATGATCAGACTTGCGCTGCCGAAAAGCGCCGCCGCCGCAAACGCGGCACCATGGTTGACCCCGACAAGCGCGCCTTCATCAATCCGCTGGTCTGCGAAGGCTGCGGCGATTGCTCGGTTCAGTCCAACTGCATTTCCATCGAACCCCTGGAGACCGAATTCGGTCGCAAGCGCCAGATCAACCAGTCGTCGTGCAACAAGGACTTTTCATGCGTAAAGGGCTTCTGTCCGTCCTTCGTGACGGTCGAAGGCGCGACGCTGAAGAAACGCCCGCTGCCGAAGCTCGATGACACCAACCTGCCCGACCCGAAGACCGTATTGCTGGATGGCGTCTACAACATTGCCATTACCGGCGTTGGTGGCACCGGTGTCCTGACCATCGGTGCAATCATCGGCATGGCCGCGCATCTTGAAGGCAAGGCCGCGATGATCCAGGACTTCTCAGGTCTTGCCCAAAAAGGCGGCGCAGTGCTCTCGCATGTGCGCTTCTCATGGGAGCCGCATGAAGTGGCATCCGCGCAGATCATTTCAGGCGAAGCCGATGTGCTTCTCGCAGCCGACACAGTGGTGGCTGCCGCAAAGGAAGCCGTGGCTGTCTGCAATCCCGAGCGAACACTTGCAGTGCTGAACACCCACCTGGCTCCAGTCTCCAATTTCGTTTTCAATCGTGATTTCGATTTCCGCGAAAGCGATATCGTTGCCACGATTTCGAAAAACACCAAGGGTGAACCGGACCG